>DASTJG010000198.1:0-14242 GCA_035716785.1 Anaerolineales bacterium | reverse complement strand
GCGCTCAAGCAGATGGACATGGCAAACGAATATCCCGATGTGGTCATCGGCTGCGTGGGCGGCGGCTCGAATTTCGCCGGGATCGCCTTCCCGTTCCTGCGCGAGAACCTGAAGAACGGCAAACGGACGCGGCTGCTGGCTGTGGAACCGACTGCCACGCCCAGCCTGACCAGGGGCGTCTACACCTTCGACTATGGCGATACCGCCAAGATGGCGCCCGTGGTCAAAATGCATACGCTGGGTCACGGGTTTATCCCGCCCAGCATCCATGCCGGCGGCTTGCGCTATCACGGCATGGCCCCATTGCTTTGTGGTTTGTACGATGCCGGTCACCTCGAAGCGGTGGCGGTCAAACAGATCGCGACCTTTGAAGCGGCGATCCAGTTTGCTCGCACAGAGGGAATTGTCCCGGCACCCGAGTCAGCCCACGCTATTCGTGCCGCCATCGACGAGGCGCTGGACGCCAAGGCAAAAGGCGAGAAGCGCGTGATCCTGTTCAACCTTTCGGGCCACGGCAACTTCGATATGGCATCGTATGAAGCCTATCTCAGTGGAAAACTGGAGGATTACGAATATCCCGTCGAGGCGGTCCAGGATGCAATGAAGCATCTCCCTCAGGTGCAATTGCCCGCCTGATTTTCAGCGAATGAAAAACACACTCACCTTGAGCCAGGGTGAGTGTGTTTTTTTGCCGGACAGCAGACTTTATTCAACCAGCCACACTGTTTACGCGGCGAAATTGATACCTTTGCAAAATCGAGTCAATGATCGTTTTATTCTGCTCGTTGATTTCCCGGAACTCAAAGCCGGTGTTATAGTATTGCGCACTTTTTTCGTGCCTGCACCAGGCCACACGGACCGGGATGATCAAACGCCTGGCAGGGAACTCGGGTGTCGCGGGGAAATCGATCATCAGTGTTATTTGAGTATTGATTTCCATGGGGGTTTCACCGATCAGCAGGGCGCCTTCCTTGCTCAAATCTCCGAGGTATCCCAGTAAAATTTTATGCAGGGAATCGTAGACCGGTGTAAACGCAATCAGCTTGCTGCGTTCGTTTTTGCGCTTCTCGTTCATCAGTGGGTCTCCTTTATGGATGACGTACCCTCATCTTTCGTGGCATTTATGCGTAGGTTGTCCACTTTTATTTCTCCAGCATAAGTGTAGTACGTCAGTGCCTAAAATTCAACCGACAGTTTGTATACGCGTTGATAGTCACGGGCCTGCGTGTAATCAGGTGCCCGTTTCGTGAATGGCAATATGAAAATTTTTTGGTTTACGAAACGACTCTTTCCAGTCCCCGTCTTGGGCTGAGATGAACAGTCCCGGTTGGGTAGCCCAGGCGGAACGGCATGAGCGCCTGCCACGCATCGTCGTTCACCAGGGCCTTGACCGCCTCTCCGATCATCGGCTCGCTCCAAAGCTGGACCTCTCGGTCTACCCTCTCACACATTTGATTCAGGGGTTGCATGGCAAGCCCCTGCGTTGTTCCCCAGAGATGGATCCGTTGCCAGACCCGGCCGCAATTTAAACGCTGAACATTGTCACTATCGTCTTTTACGGCAAGAATTCCAAATGCAGCAGCGCTGGGGAGCATGACCTCACGTACATTCTTCACGAAGGTGGCATCATTTTGCTGGCGGGGCAGGTCAGGCAGGAACTTGGCGATGGGCGTGATCACCGGTCCAAGCGACTGCGTGTCGAGGGTGATACCATCCGCGCTTTCCTGCAATTGATCCCAATCCTGCCGCCACCAGCGGTGACTATCCAGACTTTGCTGCTCATCGGCAACCAGGGACTCGGTCGCTTCATTGGCGACTTTGCTGAACCGGGCGCGTTCCGCCTCGCTTTTGTACCAGAACAAACGCACGTCTGGTTCCGTGACCAAGGACTCGACCTGTTCAAATGTTTCCGATGGCAGCGGGCGGGAAGGGTCGTAGGCTCCGCGATCGGTGTGCCGGTTCGGGATGGCAGAGTACAGTTCGGAAAGAAGGGGAGAGGCGGGAGCAAGTCGAAGATGCGCAACATGAGCCTGGTTCGAAAGAGCTGGCATCAATTCCAGTATGGCGGTGAATCCCTCGGCCTGCGCAGCCAGCACCATGTTTTCCAGCGCGCAGCCCAGACCAATGTACATTTCCCGCAGGAAAGGATCGACCACGCCGATCTGCCGTTCAAGGTCTGCAAATAGATCGATCCTCAAATCGTTGATGCGGAATATCCAGGGCTGCGAATTATGCGGGTTGGAGGCAAGAATGCCTGCTGCAACGACCCGTTCCGGCGCGGTCGCGGCGTCGCGCCAGTTTCTCCAGGGTTCATAGGCGATGCCTTTTCCCACACTGAAGATACCTTGATCTGCCGCGCGTAAAACGACTCCCCCTGCTATAGCGATAAATGTCACTCCACCAAGTTTCAGAAAGCCTCTACGGGAAAGTCTCATGATAATTTCTCCATATATGGTTTATAAAATTGAACCAGTATTTCCACGGCATCGTCCATCGCCGTTTCGTCGATGGCGCGGCCTGTGCTTTCCACATACGACAGCCAGGAATTGCTCAATACCCAGCCTGCAAGAACCATATTGCGAAGGAGCTTACTCGTCGACTGCACGCCTCTTGACATGATCATCTGTTTCGTGAGCATTTCCTGTTCTGCGAGGCGTTGCTCCTGGATGGCAGCGTAGCGCTTTGCAAGGATCTTGTCGTTGCGTAGCAGCGCATTGAGCTCACGATAGAAAAAACGATATTTCCAGACCAGGTTGAAATTGATCCGCAGGATACGGCGTAACGTATCCATTGTGAAAGACTTTGTATCCATCTCCCGGTACACTGCATTCCAATCACTGAACATGACCTCCAGGATGGCGCGGATGATCTCCTCTTTGCTGCGATAGTGGTATTGCAAATTGCCTGTGCTGATCCCCAGTGCCTCTGCCAGGGCATTGAGCGAGACTGCTGCGGTCCCATGTTCGTTGAACAGGTCGATTGCTTTTTGAATGATGCTGTTCTTTGTCTGCTGTGAAGGTTTGTAGGTTTTCGAGGACATCAGAATGCCTGTTGAGTTAGTATGATTATACTAATTTAGTATATTTATACTAAATTGTCAAGGATAAAGATGGGAGTAAAATCGAACTCTATGCTGAAGAATAAACTCATGAGGTGAGATTATGGAAGAACTTACCCAGCTGCTCAGTGACCTGGTTGCCATTAACTCGATCAACCCGGACCTGGTCCCGGGCTCGCCCGGCGAAGGGGAGATTGCCCGGTATATTGCTCGCTGGTTGGAGCGCGCCGGTCTGGAAGTGCAGCTCGTCGAATCCGCTTCAGGGCGGCCGAACGTTGTCGGGATCGCGCGCGGTTCAGGCGGTGGGAAGACGCTGCTGCTCAACGGTCACATGGACACGGTCGGAGTGGCAGGCATGCCGGATGCCCACCGGCCGCGCATCGATCGCGAAGCAGACCGGTTGTACGGACGCGGCGCCTACGATATGAAGGGCGGGCTGGCCGCGGCAATGTTCGCGGTCGCGCAGGCGAAACAGCAGCATCTGCGCGGGGATGTGATCTTTACCGGCGTGGTCGACGAGGAATACGCCAGCCTGGGCACGCAGGCCCTCGCAAAGCGCTTCCACGCGGACGGCGCGATCGTTGCCGAGTTCACGGAACTTGAGCTCATCCTTGCACATCGTGGTTTTGTCTGGCTCGAGGTGGAAACGATCGGGAAGGCGGCCCATGGCTCGCGTCCGGACCTCGGTGTGGATGCGATTGTCAAGATGGGAAAGATTCTGACGGAGATGGAGAAGCTCGACGGACGATTGCGTTCAAACCCGACACATCCATTGCTGGGGAGTGGGTCACTGCATGCCTCGCTCATTCAGGGTGGACAGGAACTCTCTACGTACCCGGAGCGCTGTTTACTTTCTCTGGAGCGAAGGACTCTTCCAAGTGAAACACCCCAATTAGTCGAAGCCGAAATTTTGCAGATCGTTCATGATATCGAACATTTAGACCCAGCCTTTAAAGCTGTTGTGCGACGCGGGATCGACCGTTCCCCGCTGGAGACGCGCGAAGACGCGGATATCGTCCAGGCGCTCCAGGCGGCGGCGGTCGAGGTGCTGAAGCGACCATCTCAGATCGCTGGCGTGCAGTTCTGGACCGACGCCGCGCTTCTCTCAGCCGCGGGTATTCCCTCCGTATTGTTTGGCCCGTCAGGGAGTGGGGCCCATGCTGTGGAAGAATGGGTGGATCTGGCTAGCGTAAAGACCTGCGCGGAAGTTTATCTTGCGACTGCTTTGCGCTTTTGCGGATAGGACTTCGGTTGTTTCACTCAGCTGCAATATTGATCTCAGTTACATCTTCAGCTGCAAGAGACTCGAATGTACAAGTGGCTATTCTCGCCGGAAGAACAGCATCGACGAGTGAGCACTTCGTCCAGGCACCATCTTTCTCAGTTTGGATCTCTACGTGCCTGACTTTTGCGAAGCCATTGCTGGGAGCGATCTGGAACGAGATCGTATCGATGTTGGTCGGATCCGTGTCATCGAGATCGAAGAGGATACCGGTCACATCGTACCCCAAAACCATACTGGTCTGATAAACAGCCGGGCTATTTGTAGCTGTATCCTGGGTAGCCAGGGCGTAGGTGCCTCCCGCGACGATGTTCATCGCAAGAACAAGTGATAGAGCTTTGACATTTACTAACATGGCTTTTCTCCTCTAGCGAAACTGACTTATCAGCTCGCACTTGTGAAGTTCGACAAGCCATCCGAATCAAAAGCCTGGCTGTAGGAAGCCAGGCCAAACAAGCACAAACGTTGTTCGTGATCTTCGGCGGCCTGGCGGTCATGGTCGCTTGCGCAACTGTAGACCCATAGCTTTGCGTCGCCGGCTTTCGCCGACTTTGCCTTTTCGGATGTTGTCTTGCCAACATACTATAGCACGAAATTGTTGTTATGCGCTTTACAAGAAACTATCAATACCATGTGTGAAAGTGCAAAATTGCTTAGTTGCTTTATCCAGATCTCGCCGAAGGTGAGGATGGCGATCGGGCGGGTATCCATCCCGGCAGCCTATGCACGTATTTGACCTCTCAGTGTAAACTTGAGATATGACAACCGATACCAAAACCAAAAACAGGGAGATGGCAAAATCCAGCCTGCCACGGCATGGCTGGATCGGGTTGAGTCTGATCCTCCTTTTCTGGACTCTCAATTGGACATTGACCGGTGCACGTACACACTGGGGATTTTTTCCGCTGTGGCTGGGTTACTGTCTCCTCATCGATGGACTGGTCTTCTGGCGCACCGGCACATCCCTGCTGACACGGAGTCCGCGCAAATATGCGGGGCTGTTCCTTGTCTCTGCGCCGGTCTGGTGGATCTTTGAACTGCTCAACCTGTGTACCCAGAACTGGACGTACGTCGGCGTTGAAATATTCACCCCTCTGCAATATGCATTTTGGACAACCTTAAGCTTCACTACGGTCATTCCCGCTGTCTTTGGAAGCGCGGAACTCTTTGCCAGCTTCGACTTTGTGAGAAGGCTCAGGACCGGACCGGTCATTGGCACCGATAAACGAACGACGCTCCTCTTCTTCCTTCTCGGCTGGGTCATGTTGGTTGTCATGTTGATATGGCCGCTGATCTTTTTCCCTTTCATCTGGCTTTCGCTCTACTTTATGCTGGAGCCGGTCAACGTCTGGCTGGGGAACCGTTCCCTGGCAGATTGGACGCAAAGGGGCGACTGGCGCCCAGTCATTGCTTTGTGGCTGGGTGTTTTGCTGACCGCATTCTTTTGGGAAATGTGGAATTTCTATTCCTATCCCAAATGGATCTACCACGTTCCCTGGGGAAACTGGCTGCATATCTTTGAAATGCCTTTGCTCGGTTACGGCGGTTATCTTCCCTTTGCACTCGAGCTATACGCGTTGTATCACTGGATCAGTGGACTGTTTGGCGATAAAGAAACTGATTATATAAAAGTGATGCACAGATAACTGGGCATTCTTCAAGACGACCAAAACAATAACCTCCTGCTTTGCACTCAACACATAGCAGGAGGTCACACTTTTCAAGAGTCTCGCTTATCTTTGGGAGGCTTTGTTTCCTCTTTTGGAGGTTTATTTTCCTTTTCCTTTGGAGGCTTATCATTCTTGGGAGGCTTATTCTCTTTTGTTCTCTCCGGCTTTGGTGTCTGTCCGTAATGATTGCCATTGTTTCCCTTTGGATCTGGTGTCGCGCTGATCTGGTTCGCCTCCAAAATAGTACCGGGAACGGCTGTGCCTGTGGACGTGACAACGACACTGGCAGGTTCGGTACCCGGCGTTGTCGAAGCCAATATGGAAGTCACTGCAGGGGCAGGGCTGATGCCCTGAACCTCCAGTGCTGTTGGAAGCACAGGGGGAGGAGTAACTTCCTCGACTGTTGAGCTTGCTGTGATAGTTTGGAAAAAATCTGCCAGTTTTGCACGGTAAATGTATGCCATTGCGCTGATTTCGATAAGAATGGCAGCGATCAAAATAGCTTCTACTAAAGTGACTGTAAATGGATGTGTTCTGGGCGTTTTTTCCAGCGCGTTCTTAATCCCCGCGACTGCGCCGATGCCCAACCCCACTGCTGTCATTTGTTTTAGAAAACTTTGGCGCCGTGCCGCCAGCATATGCTCAGGATATTCGCTAGCAGCGTCCTTCAACTTTGTCAGCAAATTAATGATATCCTGGTCTTGCAGATCGAATTCCATGAAGACTTACCGATCCTCTTCGAGTTGAAGACCCATTGCTTTCCTCAATTTTGCAATCCCACGGTTCTGGATGACTTTGATGTTGTTGATTTCTTTCCCCATGATCTCAGCGGTTTCCTTGAGACTGAAATCTTCCAGGAAACGCAGGATGATCACGTGGCGCTGATCGTCAGTTAACTCTGTATTCATGGCTGAGATCAGCGCCTCCATCATCACACGTTCTTCGATCTGTGATTGTGTAGGCGTGAAATGCCCGCTCTCATACCGGCCTATGGCAACTTCCAGTGGAGAGTTGTGCTGACTGTCGCGCGAGCGGTCGACAACCAGGTGATAGGCAGTCTGATAAAGATAGGACCGCAGGTTCGTGCGCGGACCTTTTCCCGCCCCAAATTGTTCCAGAAGCTGAGCAAACACATCCCCGACAATGTTATCTGCCACGATCGCATCACGACACAGCCGCAAGGTATATTTGTAAATGGCAGGCGCAAACTGATCGAAGATAGCGGTAAGCGCTTCTTCATCCAGTTTTTGGGCGGCTTTCAATAGAGCGACTCCCTCTTTCATGGCGCTGCACATCTGCCTTTCTGCTCTATGGAACACGCTATTATATTGATAAAGATAATATGATTACTGACTACCATTGAAAATGGTTTCACTTTCTGGACGTTGTCGTATTATAAACCTTTTTGACTGCACGAGATTTTGGTTTGGGATAAAGTGCACAATCGGTTCCTTACATTTGAGAAAGCCTATTTTAATCAAACTGTTTCTGAGTGAATGTAACGAATCGTTGATATGAGGAGTCTATCTGTATAGTTATTGATATAATTTCGCCAGGAGAGTTTTATGTTCTTGTCATCTGAAAGCCGTGATCGCCGCCAGGAGGAGGAGCGGATTCGCAAAGAGGGTCGCCTCCCGCCCGGACAGGCGCTGACTTTAAAATTTCCAGTTCTTCATTATGGTCCGGTCCCGCACTTCAACCCCGCGACCTGGGATTTCCGGGTCTGGGGTGAGGTGGAGGAGGAAAAGTCCTGGACCTGGGATCAATTCAATCAACTGCCTCGCACAACGATCCAGATGGATATTCATTGTGTCACACGCTGGAGCAAGTTCGATACAGTCTGGGAAGGCATCTCCGTCAAGATCATGGTGGAGAACGGTCTTTTCAAGATCAAACCGACTGCCACATATGTGATGCAGCACGCTGAGTATGGCTTCACCGTCAACCTTCCGCTCGAAGTCGTTCTGCAGGATAACTTCCTTCTGGCCACACATTTCAATGGAGAACCCATCTCGCCTGATCACGGCTATCCATTGCGCGGCGTTGTCGGCCTGATCCCTGAGCAAAGGAATCTGGAAACTCCCTATTTCTGGAAGGGTGCGAAGTGGCTGCGTTCGCTCGAGTTCATGCCAAATGACCGGCGGGGATTCTGGGAACAGTCCGGTTACCACAACCGCGCGGATGTCTGGCGTGAGGAAAGATTCGGATAGGGAATCGATGAGACGGCAGTTCAACTGCCGTCTCATCTTAATTTTCCTAGGGGCGTTTGCCCAGGGTGACAGTGATATCCATAGATGCACCGTCGCGCAAAACGGTCAGCACGACCGTATCGCCGGGGGATTTATTCGTCGTGAGATAACTCAGCAGGTCATCGAAGGTAGCGATTGGCTGCCCATCAATTGCTGTAATGATGTCTCCACCCGCCTGTAATCTCGGATCGCTTGTAGGTTCACTGCCGCCTAGGATGCCTGCCTGATCCGCAGGACCATCCGGGGTCACATTCGTTACGTAGGCGCCTGTATAAGTATTTAAACCAAGCGCCTCGATTTCGTCCAGGGTTAAGTTCGAATCAGAGGAAATGCCCAAATACGGGTATTCATAACTTCCGTCGCGGATCAGATAAGGGACAATACGTTTGACCAGATTGATCGAGATGGAGAAGCCAACGCCTGAATTAACAGCATTGCCTGTTACCTGGTCGACGGCATTTGTTCTGATCGACTGATTGATCCCGACCACTTCGCCTTTCAAATTGAACAGTGGCCCGCCCGAATTGCCCGGGTTGATCGCCGCGTCGGTTTGAATGATATCGGCTGTGCTGAAAAAGCCGCCGCCATCGGGAGCAGCATGAGCGAGCTGGGTTCTTCCCAATCCGGAGACGATCCCCAGAGTCATTGTGCCGTTCAAGCCGAACGGATTGCCGATGGCTACAACCTGCTCGCCTACATCGAGCGTGCTCGAATCACCAATCGCCAGCGGGTGGATCTGGTCGGCAGGGGCATCCACTTTGATAACAGCTATATCTGCATCCACATCTGTACCGATCACGGTACCATGCGCTTTGAAACCCGATGAAAAGGACACCTCAACTTCACTTGCGCCTTCCACCACGTGGTTGTTGGTCACAACATGCCCCTCATTGTCGAACACAAAACCCGAGCCAAGGCTGTTACCGGTGCGAATGGCCACCACACCGGGCAGCACCTGCTGATAAAGCGCTTCGAGTGTGCTTGCCGCTTCAGAGATATCGGCAGGAGTTGGCAGGGCGGGAGAGGGCGCGTCGACCTGCAGGACAGGTGTCGGCTGAGGCAGAGCCGGGATCCCGGTCGTCTGACAGGCGAGCATCGCGGCCACTAAGACTGACAATACAAATAATACGCGTTTCATTTTTCCTTCCTAAAATTTGATCCGTGAAGCTTCTTCCAACAACTCACGTTGTTTGGGAGAAAGATATTTCGGGATCTGAACTTTCAGGCGAACATACAGATCGCCTTTTTCCTTTGCGTTCTTCACGCTGGGCATGCCCCGGCCGGCCAGGCGAAAGACCTGTTCGGGCTGGGTGCCTGCGGGAACGTTAAGTTTGATCTTGCCATTGAAGGTTTCCACTTCCGCCTCGCCCCCAAGCACGGCCGTGAAGATGTCGACAGTTGCAGTGGTATGCAGGTCATTCCCACGACGCTCGAAGCGCGGATCATCTTTTACGTCGACGATCAGATAAAGATCGAGACCATTCGGACCTGCGCCTGCCACACGTACCTTCGAACCGGTGCGAACCCCCGCCGGAATGCGGACCTGTTTCTGTTTGCCATCCGTTTGCAGGACGCGCGTGGTTCCCTGGTAGGCTTCCTCGAGAGTGATCTCAAGTTCCTGCTGGTATCCCTGCGGCTGCTGGCGTGAACGTGTACGCGTACTTGTGCCCACTCCTTCGGCGCCTCTGCCAAAAATCGTGCGGAAGAAATCGGAGAACCCTCCGGCGCCGCCAAACAATTCCTCGAAGTCTTCCATGTTCACGCGTGTTCCACCGCCTGGAAAGCCACTGACATATTCGCCCCAATTAAAGTCGCCCGGCGCGCCGCGTCGCTGCCAGTTCGAGTAGTCGCTCCCGAGCCGGTCATAGTGCGCGCGTTTCTGGGAATCACTTAATACCTGATAGGCTTCGTTGATTTCCTTGAAGCGTTCCTCAGCTTGTTTATCGTTTGGGTTGCGGTCGGGATGATATTGCATTGCCAGTTTTCGATAGGCCTTCCGAATGTCCTCTTCGCTGGCTTTACGCTCCACACCCAGGATTTTGTAGTAGTCTTTATAGTCCATAACAAGATATTGTTACACCGCGCCGGACCCTCGTCAAGCGTCCAACCGGGTGATTAACATAACTCTAATCCATTAAGCAGGGATGAAAGGGGATCGTGAATTGCTTACCGCGTATGGCGGATCGCGATAGGCAATTATGCCAGATTCTTCGTCAAATAGAGTTCACCTCGCTCGAAGCCTCGATCGAGATAATATCCCCGCGTTCCCACCGCCGAAATGACGGCCATTCGTTCGAATCCATTCGCTTTGGCAAGCGACTCCGCCTCTTCGAGCAAACGCGTTCCCAGCCCGGCATGTTGTGCAGCGCCTGCCTTTTCCGCGCCGACCGGGAGCGATTGTCCATACACATGGACTTCGCGGATCAATGCCGCGCCGTCCAAATCGGACATGCCTGTTTTCGGCGCGTCCCTGCCGGGCAATGACAAACGGATGAAGCCCGCCAGTTTATCGTCGGGTGTAACGTACGAAATGAAGTGTTCCTCGGCCGTACCTGCCTGATAGACCATGTCATCCAGTTTGAGCGATTCCAGGTGGATGGGTTTCCCGCGCACTTCTCGGCATCGCACACATTCGCAATGGGTGCCGCGTCGCTGCATTTCATCATGGACATCCTGGCGCAGGCTGGTCCGGCGATTCCCTTCTACCACGTTGGTGGATGGAATATCACGGATCACGCGGTTGACGCGGCAGTAGCGCGGAATGGTCGGCTTGATGTCTGCGATCAGGTCGATCAGTTCCCGGGTGGTGTAGGGCCTGAATTCGCCGCGCTGCCAGTATTCGTACAACTCTGCATTCGCAAGCAGCTGATTGGGATAGATCTTGATCTCATCGGGGCAGAAGTCGTCCCACAGCCGGGCGAAATCTGCGCGGTCTGATTCGGGCGTGGCACCCAGCAGATTGGGCATCCAGTGCAGGACGATCTTGAATCCGGCCGCGCGCAGCAGGGCTGTGGCGCGCCGCGTACATTCCACGTCGTGCCCGCGTTTGTTGATCTCGAGAATGTGATCGTCCAGGCTTTGCGCGCCCATCTGTACTTTGGTCACGCCGAGACGGCGCAGCCAGCGCAACTCAGCGGGAGTGATTTCATCGGGACGGGTTTCGATGACAAGGCCTACGTTGCGGTGATTAGCGGTTTCGTTGAGGGTATGGGCTTCGATGAGTTCACCCTCACCCGTCCTGCGGACACCCTCTCCCTCAGGGAGAGGGGGATTCATCGCGTCGAAACAGCGCTTGATGAACCATTCCTGGTAATCGCGGCGATAGGAGGACCACGTCCCGCCGAGGATCAGCAGCTCGATCTTGTCGGTGGGGTGTCCCAGGGCCTGGAGCTGTTCGATCCGCGAGCGGACCTGCGTGTACGGGTCGAAGTTGTGTTCGAGTCCGCGCATGGCGCCCGGCTCATCGGGCAGGTACGACTTGGGCATTCGCACATCGGTGGGGCAGAAGATGCATTTGCCGGGACAAGGGTACGGCTTCGTCAGAACGGTGACCGTCGTCACGCCAGAGAGCGTGCGCATGGGTTTCATGCGGATGCGCTCGAGCAGGCGCGCGTCCTCGCGGATCTCTCCCGCCGCGACCATCTCCTTGTAGATCGCCACCAGCATGGATTTGTTGAGATACCCGCCGCCGCGCAAGGGGTAGCTGCGCAGCGTTTTGGTCACGTCGCGCCCGCGTCGAATTTCGTCCAGCACCGCGCGTGCCAGTTCCTTTTTATCCTCACTGAGGAGATGTGTGGAACGCCAAAGCTCGTGTCTTTCTGTCTGCATTACTCTTTCACTTCTGACGGATCAATTTTAAAATCGCTCTTCAGTTCAGCCAGGTTCTTGTGCTGGAACATTTCGGTGTGCAAACCGCATTCGGTCTTGCCGCGCCCTTTCCAGCGACCGGCGCGTTCGTCATCGTTCAGTCCAATGGCAACCGTGCAGGGTGAGCAGCCAACACTGCGGTAACCCTTGTCATACAATGGATGGGATGGCAGATTGTTTTCTTCCATGTAGCGCTTCACATCTGCTTTGGTCCAGTTGAGCATCGGGTTGACCTTCAGCAGCCCGTCCGGTTGCAATTCCAGGATTTTGGCGTGGGCACGGGTGGCGGTCTGGTCACGGCGGATGCCGCTGATCCAGGCCACCATGTCTTTCAAAGCCTTTTGCATCGGCTGGACCTTGTGCAGAAAGCAGCACAGGTCCGGGTCTTCCAGGGGCAGGGTACGCGTGCGTCCGCGTGCAAAATGATCCCAGCGCGTATCGCGGTATAGATCTAAAACGTTCAAATGCCATTGTGAAGCGAGTTGTTCTCTGAAAATCAACGTATCCCAAAAGTGGTAGCCCGTATCCAGAAAGAAGACCAACACGTCACGCCGGACTTGTGAGACCATATGCAGTAATGGCACAGACTGTGTCTGGAATGACGAACTCAATGCGATCTGCGGCCAAAACATATCGATTGCCCACTTGAGGATTTCCTGCGGGGTCTTCGTTTCAAATTCTTCAGAAAGACGTTCGATGTCACCATTTAAAAACATGCGAAGATTATACCCGTTATAATCATCCTATGAATTCAAGCACCGCTGCCTGCTTAATTGAAATTAATCGGGATTTTTATACTCGTTTCGGCGACTCGTTCTCGGCGACACGCCGCCGCATTCAGCCGGGAGTCCGCCGCGTGCTCGCGAGGCTGAAAGGGGAGGAATCCATCCTGGATCTGGGCTGCGGGAATGGCGAACTGGCGCGCGAACTGGCGAAGCGCGGTCAGCGCGGCCCGTATCTGGGCGTGGACTTCAGCCTGCCGCTGCTCCAAGACGCGGATTCGCAGCCGGAAGGATTCTCTGCCAGGTTCCTGCAAGCGGATTTGACAAAGCTTTCAGCTTTTAACGGTCAGCTGTTAGCTTCTGGCAGTTGGTCGGTGATTACAGCATTTGCAGTGTTGCATCATATTCCCTCTGTTGAATTACGCCTGAGTTTACTGCGGATAGTCCATCGACTCCTTAAAGAGGATGGCATCTTCGTCCATTCCAACTGGCAGTTTTTGAATAGCGAAAAGCTCAAAGCGCGGATCCAGCCCTGGGAAGCCGCGTCCCTCTCGGGGGCCGAGGTGGATGCGGGGGATTACCTGCTCGATTGGCGCAGCGGCGGGAAGAGTTTGCGGTACGTCCATCACTTTACCGAAAGTGAATTGGAAGCGCTGGCCAGGTTCAGTGGATTCACTGTAGTCGAGACATTCTATTCAGACGGCGATACCGGGAACCTGGGACTGTATCAGATTTGGCAGCCCGCGCAAAATGTGTAAGATTTGGTATCCTCACAAAGTCAGGAATCAGACAAATGTTCTAATTAAGCTCAGAAGTGGATCGGAGGTTTGATGGTCGCTGAACTTTACGAACGCGTTCAGGAGGGGCTGGTCGAAAAACAAAAGGAAATCACAGAATTCCTGGAGGTCGCGCCGGAGACGGAAAAAGAGATTTGCTGTGCCGAGGACGAGTGCTGTATCGATGAACATCTGCATGTCATCGAAACGAGCCTGGAAAAAATCGAGGACCAGAGCCTTGGCATCTGTGTGGTCTGTCACGGGTACGTGGACCCCCAACTTCTGGAAATGGATTACACCGCCAGTGTGTGCCTGGAGCACTATTCTGAGTCCGAGCGCCGCAGACTGGAAGAGGAATTGGAACTCTCACAAATCGTCCAGCGCGCCCTGTTGCCGCAAAGCATCCCCAGCATAAGGGGTGTGGAGTTGGCGGCCTTCAGCCGTCCCTCGGAGATCATCGGCGGTGACTATTTCGACTTCTTCCAGTTCCGCGATGGCACGCACGGACTGGTCATCGCGGATGTGAGCGGACATGGCGTCTCGGCGGGCATGCTGATGAGCAGCCTGCAAATGGCCATTCGGACCATGGCACCTGAGACCGATTCTCCTGCGGAAGTG
>DASTJG010000197.1:0-20562 GCA_035716785.1 Anaerolineales bacterium | reverse complement strand
CTCCGCCACTTGGGGGAGATTAGAGCGAGGGTTTCAGGGGATGATATGGTTACGCAGCACCAAGGTGACTGCTTCGATGCGGCTGACAATCCCTAATTTGGACAGGATATTGCTGAGCTCTTCTTCCGAAGTTGTCTGTTGTCAGAGATTTGACTCATATAGCTTACTTTTTGTTGACCTCGCGCATGTGCAGACGCTCGATTTCAGCCAATACATCTTCCGGCCTGGTCTCCATTTCAAGGTCTGCCAGTTCACTATTTTCATGATCCACGATCCCCAGTTTGTCTTGTATGGCGTCCAGCATCTGTAACACGCGTGTCAATTCATGCTCAGTCAGTAGTCCAATGTGGAGGTCCAGATCGGCACGACGTTCCGTCTCTTTGCCCAGGCGGTTTTGGCTGATGAGCACAAAGGTTGAAAGAAAAATTGCCTCCAGAGATACGATCATGGTCAAGAGTCCGTAGGGAAACGGATCAAAAACACGCACCCCGAACTGTCCGGTGTTAAGCAGAATCCATGTCCCAAACCAAACGACATGCACATATGCGAAAATCATCCGTCCCGAAAACGAGGTTATGGCGTCGGCGATGCGATCTTGCGGACCGCGTTCACCGGCAGCCTTTGTGCGGAGATGGATGATGGTACGAATGTTTCGTTCGATGACTTTATTCAGGGCCGGATTGTCTTTCTCATGGTCTTCTTTTTCTGTCCGATTTGATTGGCTCTGTTGCATAGGATTAACGCTCCTTCGCTCTGCTTTCCGATTCGACTTCATTTACTGACGTAAAAGAGAACAGAATGGATCAGAGTATTCTGAGTTGCAGCACGGGATCTATCATAATTGCTGATCTGAGCGCGCTCTGCACTTTCGAGAAGTTTGTTTGCTAGGTCACAAAGTTTTGTATGGATATCGTGGAAAACGCGCTGCACCAGTGCCGAATGGCAGCCAGGTCAAAAGGAACAGATCCTTCCTGTTCATAACGAACGATCCGGTATGTGTGGCATTCAACCGTTAACCACTACCATGGTTTTAGTATACAATAACTGCTGTGGAAATCAGGAACTGAAATAGGAGTCACGATGACTGAATGGCATACGCTTGAGACACAGGAAGCTATCCACCAGATCCACAGCGATTTAGAAAACGGTTTAACCGCGGCGGAGGCTGCCCGGCGGCTCGCAGAATATGGGCCAAACGAATTGGTCGAACGGGCGGGCAAAGGTCCGTGGGCGATCCTGTGGGAGCAGTTTACGGGCATCATGGTCGTGATGCTGATCATTTCTGCGGTTGTATCCATGATCCTGGGGGAGACGATCGATGCGGTTGTTATCATGGTCATTGTGGTTCTCAATGCCGTACTCGGCTTTGTCCAGGAGTACCGCGCCGAACAGGCGATGGCAGCCCTCAAGCGGATGGCGGTCCCGCACGTCCGCGTCCGGCGCGATGGCCATTTGCAGGAAGTCACCGCACTCTCGCTGGTCCCTGGCGATATCATCCAGTTGGAAACCGGGAATACAGTCCCGGCGGATGCGCGGCTGTTGGAGTCCGCCAATCTGCGTGTCCAGGAAGCCGTGCTAACTGGGGAATCAGAGGCGGTCGAAAAAGATCCGGCTGCCTTGGCAGGAGAAAATCTTGCGCTGGGCGACCGGGTCAATTCCGTGTATATGGGAACGGTTGTCACATACGGTCATGGCTTGGCCCTGGTGACCGGTACCGGGATGAAGACCCAGTTGGGCAAGATCGCCGATCTGCTCCAGTCGGTTGGCACCGAAAAAACGCCCCTCCAGAGACGGCTCGAACAGCTTGCCAGAGGACTGGCGCTGGCCGCGCTGGTTCTGGTCGCGGTTGTCTTTGCCCTGGGGCTGCTGCGCGGTGAGAACTGGATCGAGATGTTCAAGGTCGCGGTTGCCATGGCGGTAGCGGCGGTCCCGGAGGGGTTGCCAGCCGTGGTAACGATTGCGTTGGCGCTTGGCGCGCAGCGCATGTTGAAACGGAATGCTCTCATCCGAAAACTGCCGGCCGTGGAAACCCTCGGCTCAGTCACTGTCATCTGCTCCGATAAGACTGGCACCCTCACCCAGAATCGGATGACGGTCACGTTCGTCGATGTGGCGGAGAATTCGCTTAACCTGCAGGAGCGTTTACGCAGCTTTAGCCCAACGGTCAGCCCGGAAGATCCTGTTGAACCCCTGCTGCAGGAAAGCCCGCCCATCGTCCTGACACTTGCAGGATGTGCCCTGTGTAATGATGCTGTACTCGAGCCGGTCCCGGGCGAACGGGGGACTTTCTCAACGGTTGGCGACCCCACAGAGGGCGCGCTGGTGATCGCCAGCGCCCGGGTGGGGTTGTGGAAAGCAGAGTTGGAAAAGGCATTCCCACGGGTAGCCGAACTGCCGTTCGATTCGGACCGCAAACGAATGACGACCGTTCACCGCCCCAATCCTGATCTGGTCCCCAACCTGCTTAACCCCTTTCAGGATTCACGCCCGGACTTTTTCGAGCCGGGTCATTACCTGGTAATTACGAAAGGTGCTGTCGACAGTCTCCTGGAAGTATCGGATCAGGTTTGGGCGTCTGGTAAGACGGAATCCTTAAATGACAGTTGGCGCGAACGTATCCTGAAGGCGAACAACGACCTGGCCAAGAATGGGATGCGAGTGCTGGGTCTGGCCTTCTGCCAGCGTGATACGGCGGAGGCGGTCGAACGTGATCTGATCTTCATTGGCATGGTGGGCATGATCGATCCGGCCCGCCCGGAGGTCCAAAGTGCCGTACAGGAAGCCAAAACAGCGGGGATCCGTACCGTGATGATCACCGGAGACCATCCGCTGACAGCCGCGTACATCGCCGCGGATTTAGGCATTGCCGAGAGAGGGAAAACGCTCACCGGCCGCGACCTGGATGGGATGACCGTTGAACAACTGAAAGCGGTGGTCGAAGAGGTGCCGGTGTATGCCCGCGTCTCTCCCGAGCATAAGCTCAAGCTGGTGCAGGCGCTCCAGGACCGCGGGCACATTGTCGCGATGACCGGGGATGGGGTCAACGATGCCCCCGCGCTCAAGAAGGCGGAAATCGGCGTCGCCATGGGGATTACCGGCACTGATGTCACCAAGGAAGCCTCCGATATGATCCTGCTGGACGACAACTTCGCCACGATCGTCGCCGCGGTGCAGGAAGGCCGGCGGATCTATGACAATATCCGTAAATTCATCAGGTACACGATGACCTCTAATGCCGGGGAGATCTGGGTGATGCTGCTGGCGCCGTTCATTGGCATGCCGCTGCCGCTCACCTCGCTGCAAATCCTGTGGGTCAACCTGGTCACCGACGGCCTGCCCGGACTGGCGCTGGCGATCGAGCCCGCGGAACGACAGGTCATGCAGCGACCGCCCCATCCACCCCGCGAAAATATTTTCGGGCGGGGGATGGGGCGCGATATCCTGTGGATCGGCCTGTTGATGGGGTTGGTCTCTCTCGGTGCCGGTTACCTCTATTATCGGATGGACCCGTCTGCCTCCCCGGCAGTCTGGCAAACCGTTACCTTTACCACCCTCACCATGGCTCAAATGGGTAATGCACTGGCCACCCGCTCGGACCGGGATACGTTGTGGCAAATTGGCCTGTTTTCGAACAAGACCATGCTGGGATCGGTCTTATTGACATTTGCCCTGCAATTGGCTGTGATCTATGTGCCTTTTCTCAACCGGGCTTTTTCCACGACCCCGCTCAGCCTGCGGGATCTGCTCGCGAGCCTGGGTTTCGGCACGATCATCTTTCTTGCAGTTGAATTATTCAAGTGGATCCGGCAACGCCAAAAATAACCGCTATAGCTACGTGCTTTGCTCGACGCAGCGGATATGTTCCTCGTGGATGTTGAAGCTACGAGATGGATAATGGAGCAACATATTACTATTTTAGCGATAATGAAGAGTATTTCTGGTACGATGCGATCAATGAAACGAACAAACTGAGTCCCATGTACCCCTGATTTTGTAAGCCATCTGCGCTACTGACAACCAGACAGCCGCGCTTACCAGCGTGCGGTCTACCCGCTTTATAAGGGAATGCATCCCAAGTAACAAACAAGACCTCCGGATCAACAGCCGGAGGTCTTGTTTGTTCAGTAACCATCACATTTTAAGTTGACTGCGCGACCGGTTCTGCCACTGTTTGGGCTTTACTACTTTCGGTTGGCCATACCGCTAATCGCCTGAAGCAGCGCATTGGCTACCAGTTGCCCCGATTGCTGACGATGTGGTTTTTGTCCCATTGGCCCTGCTGCCATTAAAGCAGCCAGACCAGCCTGTAAATTGCCTTGTCCCTGCTGTTTGGCGTTCATGAAAGTCATACCCGCCTGTAGCAGATCGCCCAGATCAATTCCATCCGATTGCTGACCGCCAACCTGTGGCGCCTGTTGATCCCCACCAAGCAATGATCCAAGCAGGTCGCCGCCCGGGGAAGTTGCCTGTCCACCGCCAAGAAGCGATTGGATCAGCAGCATTGCATTATCAGGAGTCACAGCCGATTGGCCCTGAAATTGTTGCGCGGCCTGCGCCAGTCCCTGTGAGTAGACATGTGCTGAGTCACTGGTGCCATTTTGAGCCAGGTACTGGCTGGCTTGACTCAGTTGCTGAGAAGGGGGCGCATCCTTCTGTCCAGCCATCACCTGGGAGATCATATTGAATGCCTGGACCATGTTATCGCCGTGGTTTTGGTTATCTGTGTCAGCCTGGTTGAGAGATGACTGGTTGGCGGCCAAAGCCTGAGCCGCGACACCGAACAGTGCCGACAGATCCAGGCCGCGCTCCTGGGGTGGTTGAGAGGCCGTTTTATTTGAAACCTTCTTCCCCTGCGATCCCATTCCTTTATTCATGTAAATATCCTTTCCGTTGACTGCTGGACACTACCAGGCAGGTGTAAGGCTGTCGCGCTCATCTTGCCAGCAGGGTGCCCAGGCAGGAGAAACCCATTGAACGAGGATATCAGTCTTCCTGGGTTTGATGGAAATTGTTTCCAGAGTCTCGCTCAATGGACCCAGTTTTTCAGTCAGCGCCGCAGATTCTGTATCAAACTATGTTTGCAGATCGGTCCATTGCTGTTGAACTGACTCAACAGTTTCGTTTGCCCGCGCTGTGATTACGGCATATGAGAACCGTTTGGTTTCAGTGTATTGCACTGCGAAACTCTAACACAGGTTTCGCCTAATGTTCCACGGTTCTTGGCAGAGCCTTTGCCTGCTTTACCCATTGTGCCACTGATCGGCAGTCGGCAGTTTGCGGACCAGTTTCTTTGCTTCATTCGTTTTGACCAGGGTTTCATAGAGCGCCGTGGCGTTGCGCTGGGCAAGTTCAACGGTGGTGTCTACTCCGGCTTCTTCAAGCAGATCTGAATATTCAGAGCCGATACCGCGTACACGGTACAGATCTGCATGATTGACCCATTCAAGAAGTTTCGACTGATCAATACCGGTGGCGGATGCTACTTCCTTGCGACCTTGCGCAGTCCCACAACGTTTAAGCAGAGCTTGAGTAGAACGCACGCCAGCTTTTCGCAGCTTTTCTGCGACTGCCGGGCCAATCCCTTCGATATCAACGATTGATGTCATAGTGATCTCCTTGGTGTTATTTTCTGTTATGGCTATTGCCCTGGCCGATTACTACTGAACATTCCTGACATCAAACAGTACCGACGTTCGCCAGCACTGTTTGATGAATGGTGTTGTTAGTCCAGGAGTTCCTTCGGAAGATTGCCGCCATTCTCGGCAATCTTCTTCAACACAGTCTTGTGAAGCCAGGTGTTCATCTTAGCAGAGTCACCCATGAACTCCGGCGGGCAGCCAAGTTCTTTCGCCAGTTCATTGCGGGACTCGCGGCTGCTATCAATCTCAAGGAGGGTGAGCAGATCCACGATCGAGACCATCCAGTTAAGACCTTTGCCTGAGCCGAGCGCCTCAAGTTTTTTGACTACATCCACTTCTGAGATGGCAACCGGCTTGGGAGCGACAGGCGCTGCCAAACTCCCCTCACAATTGGAAACACCATTCATCATTACTGGTAGAATGAGATTGTTCAGAATTCTTCAAAGGCCAGCAAACTCTTGATGTCAGGAAAGGATAATATCCATGAACAAAACATCAGCGAACAAACCATCTCGACCCGCGAAGCCGGGAACAGATCTCTCTGCCCTATTCAACGTAGCCGCGCAGGCGTTGGCAGCAAATCAGTCATCCCTCAATCAGGCAGATACGGAGAACCAGAATCACGGCGATAACATGGTGCAGATCTTCAACATGATCGCGCAATCCATGGCCAAGCAACGCGGATCGGCTCCTTCCACTCAATTGCAGCATGCCAGCCAGTATCTGGCGCAAAATGCTCAGAGTGGCTCTGGACAAGTGTATGCTCAGGGATTGGCGCAGGCTGCGCAGCAGTTCCGCGGACAAAAGGCCATAACTCCGGATAATGCCATGTTATTGATCCAGTCTTTACTTGGCGGTGGACAACAAGCTGCTCCACAGCCTGGAGCTGATCTGCTGGGAACCTTGATGGGAGGGCAGCAGTCTACTCCGCAGTCGGGAGCCGATTTGCTTGGATCATTGTTGGGTGGCCAGCCATCCCAATCGGCCGGTGGAGGGTTATCCGATGGGATTGATGTTGGCGACCTGCTCAATGCTGGCATGGCATTCATGAACGCCAAGCAACAAGGGCAGGATAATTTGCAGGCAGCCCTTACTGCTCTCATGTCCGCAGGACCGATGGCGCAAAAGCCCCATCGCCAGCAATCCGGACAAGTGGTTGCAAATGCCTTGCTGCAGGCAATTGCTGGCATGTCACAGCGCCGGTAAAAGAGCGGAAGAAATAGTTTTTAGACCATCTGAGTTTTCTGCCATCTCGCAACGCACAGCCTTTGTGAGGTGATTGGCACTTTTTGGATACAGAACAGATAAGTATTTCCACCCATCAACCCTAGAAAGGAGTCTGCCATGTCTGTCGCAAGTATCAGTGAGATCAAAGCTTCGTCCACCGAGAGTTTCGATGATGCTATCCGCCAGGGAGTGGCGCGAGCGGCGAAAACGCTCAGAAACGTCAAGTCTGCCTGGGTCCAGAATCAAGATGTACTCATCGACGAGAATGGCAATATTGCCGAATACCGCGTGCAGCTGAAAGTCACGTTCGTTCTGGACGAGTGATCGCACGATTTCAAAGAGAAACATGACTCACCCCGAAATTAATTTTTCAGGTGAGTCTCTTTTTTAAGAAAAAAAGGGAGGTGGGGACCGTGGATTCTCGCCACGAATTTACGCGAATTGGCACGAATTTTTTAAGTAATTCGCGACAATTCGTGAAATTCGCGGCGACCGTGCTTTGTGAATCGGCGGGACCAGGGTGCCGTTTATCCCTGGATTAAGTTTGGGGTTAATCATGTTTCTGCTTACTATCATTGACCAGTGGGCGATCCGGGCAACGGCAACTCTCTCCAAGTTGCTGGCCGTTGGCTGCTAAGGCATGAAGACCTTGGCCACTTCGATAGCTTCGGACAGATTGCCCTTGACCTGGGCTTTGCCCTGCATGAGAGCCTGCGTGGGATCCAGTTTCCCGTCTGCGACCGCCAGGACATCGGCAGTATCAGCTGTAACGGTCAACTCGGGAGACGGATGAACACCTTTTGCAACAGTCACTTTTCCATCTTTGATGACAGCGTTCCACTGCCCGGCTTGCGAGCCCGTCACATTCAACTGGACGACAGTATCCACTTTTTTGCCTTTCTCGCCCGGCAATGTCTTGGGGACCATTGCAATCAAACTTTCAATTGTATGTGCCATTTGATACTCCTTGGGTTTTACTAGCGACAAATTCAGTATAGCACCCTAAGTAGGCTGATGCAATCAACCGAATCTAATTCATCCCTCAGCGGTATTCCCCTCTGGTGTAGCCCGACAAATGATCATTTCTGGATTGATTTGTATAACAAGCAGAGATCAAGAAACGAACCATCCAACACAGGTGTTTGCGGAACATGCAAACGACCGCAGTATAATCTTCACAGACCAGGAACCACATCGTAGAGAGTGTTTTGAAATTCGTTTCAGATTTTGTTGGTTTTCCTTTTCGGCAACGTTTCGCCACGAATTGTTCCTTTTATGGACCCAACCTTAGTGCACTTCGTGTTCTTCGTGGTGAACTGCTCCACGTGTCTCAAATGTTTCGACAACATAAGAGGTTAAGCCGTGCACAAGCAAACCAAACCCGCCCGCCGTGCATCCAAAATAGCTGGCTCCATGCCGAAAGAAACGCTTTCTCCACCGGCAGAAGTGGAGCGCGAATCGAGCCGCCCCTTTCCGATTGTCGGCATTGGTGCTTCAGCAGGCGGACTGGAGGCGCTGGAATTGTTTCTCGCCAACGTGCCACCAGACAGCGGCATGGCGTTTGTCATCATCCAACACCTCGACCCTACGCACAAGGGCATTATGGTGGAATTGCTCCAGCGTGGCACTACCATGCAGGTCGTTCAAGCCAGGGATCGCCTGCAGGTCAGACCGAACTGTGTCTACGTCATCCCGCCCAACAAGGACATGTCCATCCTGCACGGTGTCCTGCATCTGCTCGACCCTGTGACGCCGCGCGGTTTTCGCCTGCCGATTGATTTCTTCTTCCGCGCACTGGCCGATGATCAGCAGGAACATAGTCTGGGTGTGATCCTTTCAGGCATGGGCTCAGATGGCACATTGGGTTTGCGCGCCATTAAGGAAAAAGCAGGGGCGGTTTTTGTGCAGGACCCGGATTCTGCCAAATTCGACAGTATGCCGCGCAGTGCAATTGACGCCGGGCTGGCGGATGTGATCGCCCCGGTGGAGATGTTACCGGGTAAGATCATTGCCTATCTCCAGCATGTGCCGCTTATCGCCAAACCCGGACGCTTCAATGAATACACATCCCAGAGCGCCTTCGAAAAAGTGGTGATCTTATTACGCGGTCAAACAGGCCACGACTTCTCGCTGTACAAAAAAAACACGATCTATCGCCGTATCGAACGGCGCATGGGACTCCATCAACTCAATAAGATCGCTGATTACGTGCGCTTCCTGCAGGAGAACCCGCAGGAAGTGGAATTGCTGTTCCGCGAGTTGTTGATCGGGGTGACAAGCTTTTTTCGCGACCCGGAAGCGTGGGAGCAGTTGAAAGCCGAAGCCTTGCCGGCATTGATCGCCGGGAACACTTCGAATCAGACAATGCGGGCGTGGATCCCCGCATGTTCCACAGGTGAGGAGTCCTATTCCCTGGCGATACTATTCAAAGAGATGCTGGACGAACTCGCGCCTGCCAAAAACATCACCCTGCAAATTTTCGCCACCGATCTGGATCAGCACGCCATCGAGAAGGCACGCGAAGGCGTATTCCCCGCGAACATCGCTGTCGACGTTTCCGCAAAACGACTGGAGCGCTTCTTCGTCAAAGTAGAACGCGGCTATCGGGTGTCAAAATCCATTCGCGAGATGATTATCTTTGCCCCACAGAACATCATCATGGATCCGCCCTTTACCAAACTCGATCTCGTGTGTTGTCGTAACCTGCTTATTTATCTGACACCAGAATTGCAGAAGAAACTCCTGCAACTCCTTCACTACAGTCTGAACCCAGGCGGGGTTCTATTTTTGGGGAATTCGGAGACCGTGGGTACCTTCACGAACTTGTTCGCACCACTGGCGAAGAAAGTACGCTTGTATCGGCGGCGGGAATCTGCCCTGGTTACGCAGCCCGTGGAGTTCCCGACGACCTTTGTCCCCAAGCGTGACATGTCTGCCAGTCCGCAGAAACCAACAGCCAACCTGCAAACGCTGGCAGACCAGCTGCTCTTACAAACGTATTCCCCAGCCGCGGTGCTGACCAATGCCCAGGGTGATATTCTCTACATTAGCGGACGCACGGGAAAATATTTGGAACCCGCAGCCGGCAAAGCCAACTGGAATATCTTTGCCATGGCGCGCGAAGGCTTGCGCTACGAACTGACGTCTGCATTCCAAAAAGCGCTGCGTAAAAAAGAGACCCTCAGGCTCCAAAATGTGGTAGTGGGCACCAACGGCGGAAAGCAAGTCGTGAATGTCACCATCCAACCCATCAGCGAACCAAATGCCTTGAACGGAATGGTGATGATCGTCTTTACCGACATAGCAGCGAAGCCCAAAGCCAGAACAACCGGTGGCATATCAGGTGGGGACACTGTGCGTGCGGCGGAACTTGAGCAGGAACTTGAACATGCCCTTCAGGAAGTGCAGAGCATACGCGAAGAAATGCAGACCTCGCAGGAGGAACTTAAATCTGCCAACGAGGAATTACAGTCCACCAACGAAGAATTGCAATCCGCCAACGAAGAGTTGACTACGTCCAGGGAGGAGATGCAGTCCATAAACGAAGAACTGTACACAGTCAACCAGGAACTGCGAATCAGCTTGGACGAACTCACGCGCACGAACAACGACATGAAGAATTTGCTGGACAGCGCCAATATTGCCATGCTGTTTCTAGATAACAATCTGTGCGTGCGCCGTTTCACCAGCGAGACAAGTCTGGTCACCAAGTTGATTCCCAGCGATGTGGGCCGCCCGATCACTGACATCGCCTCGGCATTGTTCTACCCCCAACTCGCAGATGACGCTCGCGAGGTCCTTCGGACACTGATTAAAGTGGAGAGACAGATCCCCACTCCCGATGGAAATTGGTTCGCGGCGCGCGTCCTGCCGTATCGCACGCTGGACAATGTGATCGATGGGGTAGTGATCACCTTTATGGATATTACCGTTTCCAAGAAGTTGGAACTGGAGTTGCGTGAGAAGAACAGGCACCAGTGACGAGGAAGCAGGGAATCGGTGAGGAGGAGCAGGTATTGGTCACAGTACCCGATCGCCCAATCATCTGATTACCCAAAAAGGAACATGTCATGAAAAAGGGCAATCTATCCAAAGCCGAACGTCGGCGTCGGGCAGAACTATTGTTGATCGAACGCAAAAAGAAAACCGGGACTCTGCCTATGACGAAGGCGGATACTCTGCGCCTCATCCATGAACTGGAAGTGCACCAGATCCAACTGGAGATGCAGAACGAGGAGTTAACTCAGGCTCGGGCGGAGGCCGAAGCAGCTTATCGTCAATACACTGACCTGTATGATTTTGCCCCTGTAGGATACTTTACCCTGGCATCTGACAGCACGATCCGCGATGTCAATCTGGCCGGGGCGAACCTGCTGGCTGTGGAACGCAGCCTGCTCGTCAAGCGGCGCTTTCGAGCATTTGTTTCCGCCCAGTCGCGCCTTGCCTTCAATGCTTTTTTCGAGAAGTTATTGACATGCCAGGGAAAAGCAGCCTGCGAATTGTCACTCCTTAAAAACGGAAATGAGCTGTTCTGGATTCACATCGAGGCCAGCTGCTTCGAGGCTGGGCAGGAAAGCCGCGCGATCGTAAGCGATATCACTGCACGCAAGCAGGTCGAGACAGAACTGCATATCGCCCTGGAAAAATATCGGGTGCTGTTCGAATCGTTCCCTTTGGGCATCAGCGTCACGGATGCGGCAGGCACCGTTATCGAGACAAATCGAGAGGCGGAACGGCTATTGGGCATCTCGGGCGACGAGCATACCCAGCGCAAGTCTGATGGGCCCGAATGGCGCATCGTGCGCCCGGATGGGACGCCCATGCCGGCCGAGGAGTATGCCAGTGTGCGGGCCTTCCGAGAAAAACGTCTGGTGGAAAATGTGGAGATGGGCATTGTCAAAGAGAGCGGGGAGACCACGTGGATCAACGCCACCGCCGCGCCGATTCCACTTAAGGATCACGGAGTGGCAATTACCTATGGCGATATTACCGCGCGCAAGCAGACGGAAGAACAATTACGTCTGCAAGGCGCGGCCATCAATGCCGCTGCCAATGCGATCATTATCACCGATCGCGGCGGCACAATTGAATGGATCAACCCGGCCTTCACCGTACTCACCGGCTACACCGCCTCTGAGTCCACTGGCAAGAACTTGTTCGAACTAATCAAGTCGGGCGAACAAGATGCGGCGGTTTACAAAGACCTGTGGAATACCATACTCGCCGGAAACGTCTGGCATGGCGAACTCCTCAACCGTCGCAAGGATGGCAGTACCTACAACGAAGAGCAAACCGTTACCCCGCTGCGGGATGGGAATGGCAGGATCACCCACTTCATCGCTGTCAAGCAGGACATCACCACACGGAAGCTGACGGACGAGGCGTTGATACATCTGAGCACCCACGATGCGTTGACCGGTTTGTATAATCGCGGCTTTTTTGTAGAAGAGATGGCGCGGCTTGAGCGCGGACGGAGATTCCCGGTCAGCATTGTGATGGCAGATGTAGACCATCTAAAGAAAACGAACGATCAGGAAGGTCATGCCGCCGGAGATGCCTTACTCCAGCGTGTCGCCCAGATGCTGACTGTCGCCTTCCGCAGCGGGGATGTGGTAGCGCGGATTGGCGGGGATGAGTTTGCCGTGCTCCTGCCCAGCACCGATGCGAATGCGGCCAAAGTTTCGCTGCAACGATTGCAACAGGTTATTCAGGAGAACAATGCCAGGCACACGGGAACACCGATCCATATTTCGCTCGGCATGAGTACTGCCGAAAATCCTGGTCCCTTATCCAACGTACTCAAAGAAGCAGACACGAATATGTATCGCGAGAAACAAGGACGGGATGCCCTCTACTAAAATCACTCAAAACGGCGTTTTTCGTCCCGCCCCGCCGGATCGAGCCTGTCGAGGTCACCCGCAGGTAACTACAGGATACCCCACAAGCACTAACCCTCGAATCACCGAACAGTGTTTCGTTGATTAGAATAACAACAGGGGATATGATACTGCGGAGTTCTCCCCCGCCCTCTCTGCTACTAGTCAACTTACTCCTCGACATTACATCGTTAAATAGTCCATACAAGCAAAAAGCCATTTTGGAAAATAGGTGACATTTTAACTTTGGGCTGACAGTAACCCTTTAGGAGTTGACTTAACCCTGGTATTCCTGTACAATAGGTTATGAGAATATTATTTCTCAAAACCAATATGGGATATTGTACCTGCACTACAGATGCTCAGCCAGAGCGCGCTTGAATTTACAGGAGATAAAAAGACATGAAAATAAAAGCCACATATACATTTGAAGAATTGAAGGAAGCAGCCAGAGAACAGAATCTCCATATCGAAGAAAAGGGTGGAAAGTACAGGGTTGTCAGAACGCTTTCAGAGCGGTTTAATCCGGCTGGGGTGAAAGTCGGCGCTGGATATTCTCTTGACCATGATGGGCTGCGCGAATTCTTGATATTTAATAGTGTTGATATCGGCGAAATGTTAACAGATTGGAATAAGGAACGGAGACACAAACGCAATTACGAGAAGCGAATTGATGCTATGGCGCAGACCTTGACCACCTGAACTGGCGCACCATAGAAACATAGGAGAATTGTGAACGATACCTACACCCGTCAACAGGCGATGGATCGGCTCGGATTTAAGAGCGCGAATGTTTTTTTCCAACTAGAGAGAAAGTACCCTGATGCGTTTGTCGTTATGAAACGAGGTCCTGGAAGGGACATCCGCTACCACAAGGCTACGCTTGATCGGTTTGCGGAGAGGCGCGAGTACTTCAAACAGGAGAAACCATGAAAACCGAAACCTACACCAATAAACAGGCAATGGACAAATTGGGGTTAACATCCCGTTCCGCCTTTTACCATTTTAAAAGAACATACCCGCAGTCCTTTGTCGTCGTGAATCAAGGCACAGACAGCAGTAATGTCACTGTGTACGATAAGCAAGCCCTTGATAAGCTTATGGAGATACTCGAATGCGTGAAAACGCAAGCGCACAAAGCGAGTTGATACTCTCGCAGCCTCAACCATTGGACCAGAACGCGGCGGCAGTTTATATTGCATCATTGCCTGCTGACAGTGGCAGGAGAACCCAGGCGCAGGCCTTGCGAGTTATCGCGGGGCTATTGGATGCAGACCTTGACCGTCTGAACTGGGGTGCGCTTCGCTACCAACACACAGCGGCGATACGCACCAGGATCGCACAAATCTACAAGCCGGCAACAGTCAATAAGATGTTATCCGCCCTCCGCCAGACACTTAAGCAAGCGTGGTTACTTGGACAGATGACAGCGGAAGAATACTCACGAGCCATCAAGCTGGAACCTGTCACAGGTAAAACCATCCCAACCGGACGCGAGTTATCGCAGGGCGAAATTCTCGCGCTTATGAACGCGTGTACAAATGACATAGACCCGGAAACAAAAGAGACAACTCCCGCTGGCACACGCGACGCGGCTATTATTGCCATCCTCTATGCGGCAGGCTTACGTCGGGATGAAGTGGTTAAGCTGGACGTGAACAGCTACGATCCTGAAACGGGCAAGTTAATAGTAACCGGCAAACGCAACAAACCGAGGATGGCATACATTACCAACGGTGCAGCTGATGCCCTCAAGGATTGGCTTGCCATCCGAGGAATCCGGCCAGGTCCACTATTTGCAGAAGTGAACAAAGGTGGGAGGGTATTGATTGAACGTGAATCAATGATCGTCAAGCCGTTTCGAAAAATTCGCGGCGTGGAAATGCCAAACAAAAAGGCTGGACAAACGATTTACCGAGGCGGCGCAATGACATCTCAGGCCATCTATAACATGCTCGCAAAGCGGGCCCGGGAAGCAGGTATTAAGAGCTTCTCCCCCCACGACCTGAGGAGAACCTTCATATCGCACTTGCTGGATGCGGGCGCAGATATTGCGACTGTTTCAAAAATGGCCGGCCATGCGAATATGCAAACCACGGCACGCTACGATAGACGCCCCGAAGAGGCAAAGAGGAAAGCAGCGGATCTGTTACACGTGCCCTATAAGACACACAAGGCAGGATAACATGAGGAATGAAAACGCCAACCGTGAAAAAAGAGAAAACGTGTATGCTGAGGGCAAACTAGCCTTCGACGACCACAAGCGCCGCGGCTACAACCCGTATGTAAGAAGCAGTTTAACACTTGCAGTAAATTGGTGGCATGGCTGGGACACAGCCGAAGAAGAAAGCCAAGGCAAAAGTGATACCCAGCCAGGCAGCCGCGACAAACCTTAAAAATAACTAACCTCACTTTCTGTCCGCTTGTGTCCTATCCTCTTGACTACTGGAAATTCACAACAGATATGGCGGCATTTCAGGGTGTAGCGCAGCTCGCCCAGTGCGATTGCATGGAATGCAAGAGGTCGGAGGAAACTCCCGAATTGCTCACACCTTGACGTTCTGCTAATTAGCGCGGCAATGGCATACCATTACAATCGGGCAACGTTGCTGTAAATATTCCACGACCCGGGGGAAGATCTGTTTTTCTTCTGAAGACATGCTATTCGTCAATCTCCAGAGGCCTACTGGATGACAGCAAAGAGTGCAATTCGTGCTCGGCCTGCGCATGTGTAATGGATAACACAAACCCCCACTCCCCAAGCAGAGTGTTCCGAGACTGCTTCAAGATCATCTGGTCGTTATCGTTCAGCGGCCGTACCTGCTGCTTTTGGTAGGCAGAAAGATCGCGAATCACCCGGCAAAGCGATTCGGGCCGGCCATCTTGCAGCAGTTCCAGCAGGTAGGTTTTGCGTTCCAGCCTGTCCTCAGGGAGCGGCTCACATGGGCCAGATAGGATGGCAAGTAGTCGCTGGAACCGAGACTTTGAGGTGGGAGACCGCAATCTGCTTCGCACTTTGCTGTCTGCCGGTACCCAGACCGTCATATCCCGCACCTGGACCACATAGTAAATGGTTTTTGAGCCAGCCAGGGCCCGCTCCTCCAGATTGACGATCTGTCCAATCCCATAGGTCCAGTGCATGACCGTATCACCTTTGTGAAAGTTCATCCGTACCTCCTGTACAATTTGTTAAAAAAGAGAAAACGTCGCGCCGGGGTTGAATACGCTATTGACTTGATACGGCCAGTTGGCGGTTGTCAGGGTCGGGTTGCGTTTGTGGCGTTGAAATAGATCGGGGTGATGATTGTTCGCTGTACGTGTGCTCGTTGGGTTGTTCGACATTTTCCGTTAGTCTAAATTCCAAAAGCGACTGAAGAAAGGCGAGAGTAGACTCTGCGCCTTGATTCTCGTTGGGCCGGTCAGAATGCAGACCATCGCGGCAGCCGCCAGTTGTCGGGTCATAGACCGGAAGATGCAGGTCGTTGCGACCGAGAAACCACTCGAAGGCGCGGCGGGCTTCCTGGAACCAGCTTTTCTCTCCGGTGATGCGGTGAGCCTTGAGGCAGGCAGAGACCATCGCCTGTGCTTCCACCGGCTGTTGATCGAAGAAGGCCCGTTCCGCACCCTGTTGGTAAAAGCCATTGGAGCCGATGGGGACAAAGTGTGTCCCTTCTGTATCCGACCGCTGCAGGTCTGCCAGCCAGCGCAGAGACTCCAGTCCCACCCTGGTCATTGCCGGGTTGGATAGTGACTCACCACACCATAACATCGCATGTGACAGCGCCGCGTTGCAATAGGTGAGCCTGTTTTCGAACCAGTTCCATGCCTCCGTACGGTTATTTTGATATAGTGCCAGCAACCGGCCTGCTAATTCCTCCTGCACCTGGCTGACACGCCGGTCGCCAGCAAAACGCTGCAAATATTCGTGAATGCCAAGGAGTGCAAAGGCCCAGGCACGCGGACTGGTCGTTTCGATGATCGCGAGCAGAGATTGTTGGAATACGCGGGCGGCCATATTTTGAAGGGCAGGCGTGTTCGAACGACCCAATACTGTACCCAACGCCCACAGGGCACGCCCATGACTGTCATCCGAGCCGCTCTCCTCGAGCCAGTTGCGCTGGTAATCCATGAAGTTGCGAAAGCGTCTGGTTTCTGAGTTGAAAGCATACCATGTGAACGCGAGATAACGGATTGCCAGGTCGTTCGCCTCCTTGTTGCCTAATCCTTCCAGGAGAACGCTTACTATCAATGCCCGTGCATTATCATCCGTCGTATACCCTTCACGATAATTCGGTATGGTGAAAACGGCGTGTTGCAGGATACCTGTCTCATCTGTCAGGTGATGGAGATGATCCAGTTTCAGTGGAGGCAATTCCCCGGCACGTTGATCCAATGGTTTGACCGCGAACTCAGCCGCTGCATGATAACGGTGTTCGGCGCGGGCGCGTTCAAATGTCTTCATGTAACGGCGGGCAACCTGTGGCCAGACCATATCCCGACCAAACAGATAGGCGCGCTTGCGCATGGCATGACGTTTCGACTCGTTTCCCAGCAGATCGATGACCTGTGCGGCCAGCGCCTCCGGATCGCTGAATGGCACCAACGCGCCGCGTTCGTCCGCCAGCATCTCCTCTGCATACCAGTAGGGCGTGGAGACGATCGCTTTCCCAGCCCCTAACGTATAGGCCAATGTGCCAGAGGTGATCTGCGCTGCGTCGAGATACGGTGTGATGTAGATGTCCGACGCGCTGATGAATTGGATAAGTTCATCGAGGCTGACGAAGCGGTTATAAAAGATCACATTCGTTTCCACGCCTTTTTCACGAGCCAGCCATTGCAGGGAAAGACGATATGTTTCCCCTTCGTTCTGTATGATGTGGGGATGGGTCGCGCCGACAACGATATAGACCACATTCGGATATTTTTCCAAAATGGCAGGCAGGGCCGCGATGACGTTCTCAATGCCTTTGTTTGGTGAGAGCAGGCCAAAACTCAGTAAAACACTTTTGCCTTCCACACCAAACAGATCCTTGTGAAAGCTCGGATCCACAAAGGCCACATCGGGAATGCCATGCGGGATCAGGTCTATTTTTTCGGCAGGGACCTGGTAAATATCTTGTAGAAATTCCACACCACGTTCGCTCATGACAACCACACGGTCTGACAGGGAAACGATCTCCTCGAGCACCCGGCGCTGATCGGCATTAGGATTCTTTAGGATGGTATGAAATGTTGTGACAACGGGCATGCGCAATTGGCGCAGGATTTCGAGGATATAACTGCCCGCCTTGCCTCCGAAGATGCCGTATTCATGCTGCAAGGACACCATGTCTACATTGTTGATGTTCAGAAAATCCGCGGCGCGGCGGCGCGGCGATAAGATTCAATATCCTTCTCGGTCAGTTCGAACCGCACGCGTGCCGGATACTCGTAGCCGGCTTCCGTATCGTTGACCGGCAGCGCGATGCAGGCTGTGCCTTTATATTCATCAGCCACGGCCTCGCAGAGATCGGTGGTAAATGTGGCGATGCCGCACTGGCGCGGCAGGTAATTGCCGATGAAGGCAACGCGCTTGATGATCGAATGTTGGGTCTTGTCCATAGAACTTCTTCTTTCCAATACCGCTGCGGTTTGGGATCTATTTCTCACCGGCTGATTGAACTCCCGGCAGCATGCAGGGCTTGTTTTGCTTCGAGAATCCCTTTGAGCATTGTCAGGTCTTCTTTAAGCTGTTTTTTCATCTTTTTTTCCAGAATACCCTCTCCGGTCTGGAAGAAATTGACCAGATTGGCTTGCGTTGAGACGGTAACCTTTGTGCTGCCGCTCACGATTTCGAACGTATAGGAGGTCTGTGAATGTAACGGGCCGGAGAGAGACTTGAAACCATAATTCTTATTTGGCGCGTATTCAGTCACTTCAAAGGTGCTCTCAAGCCGGTGTCCCATTAAATGACCGACGCTTCGAAAAAGAGTCCCGATATTGCTCGCGCCTCCAGGAAGCCTGACCGATTCCAATATCCCGTATTGCCATTGGAAATCATTTTCGGGTGCACTCACAAAATCGAAGACTTGTCCGATCGGACGGTAGATCATCGTGCTCACATTTAGATTGATCATTTACTCTCCTCCATGTTCCTGCCAGCCTGCAGCAAGCCACGGATTTTTACAGCTCCTGTGTGCTGCGCTGTTCTCTTGGTTTCGCCAGGCTTACCTTCAATGCATAGTCACTTAATGAATATGTATCGAACATGCTGACGGCCTTCTCGGCTTCGTTTGGTGTGCTCATGGTAACAAAGGCAAACCCTCTCGATTCATCGCTTTTGCGGTCTTTGATCAATTCCACCGCGGTCACTTTTCCGGCTTGCGCGAACAACGTATTCAGTTCCTCCTGCGTCGTTGATTTGGCGAGATGTCCTACATATAACCTGGTTTCCATTCTAAACACTGCTTTCTCCGGCATGATGACCGGGATAGAAAATGCCATTAACTCCCTAGCTTGGCACTACAAAAACTCAATTTCTCGATCGTTGCCCCTCAAGAACACACAACGTGGATTGACAGATGATTACAGAGCAGACCTGGCATCCAGTTGGCTAAGGATGTCCATCAAACCCGCACCTTGAGTCGGCTCGACGACCCAGGCCGTAACCTTATTCTCTTTGACAGTTACCTTTGTCTTTTCACGCTTGGCGGCAAAGGTTTTATCCGTGGCAGGGATCACGCCCAGATTCAGGTTTGTCAGGTCGAATGAACCACTGTGGGTCCCACTTAGCTGCATGGTGGTCCTGACGACATTGCCTTCTGTACCAATGACCTTGAAATGATAATCCAGGTTTGGAAAGGCTGTCTTCAGGCTGGCGCTCATTCCAAGCCAGGTTTCCTTATTGATCGTCTCAGGGATGAACCCGCTGAATTGAAAATCATCGGCGAGCATGGATTTTGCAACATCGAAATCCCCGCGTTGGATGGAATCCACGAGGACTTGAACAGTTTCTCTTTTATTCATATTGTCTTCCTTTACAACTAATCGAACAGATTCAAATCGAATGGGCCTGGATATTAATGGATGTTCCCTATGGAACACCCTCCTTTTCCCCCGCTTGATAAACACATTGTTTATGAAATGCCTGTATCAGTGTAACACAGGAATGGCTCAAAATACGCGGCAACATATTTCGCTGCGTAATAAAATGTGTCGATTGCAGTACAATGAATACAGAAGCGAAGCCGTAGCGAGAAGCAAAGGGCAACTGTATGAGTCAATTTTCTGATAACCAGACACCTTCCGAAGAGGAGTATCGAAACATCTTCGAAGCCGCCAGCGACGGGCTGGTGATCTATGATATCGAGCTGGACTCCGTGGTTGAAGCCAACCCTGCCGCGTGTGAGATGCACGGCTATACCCGCCAGGAATTCATAGGATTGAATCCAGGGGTCTTCATGCTCCCTGAAAGCCATGTCATTTTCAGCGAGCAGATCCGAAAGGCTAGACCTGGCAGTGTGTTCGAATCGCTCATCGTTCACATACGCAAGGATGGCTCGCTGTTTCACGTCGAAGTGCGCCGGTCGCTGATCAACTATCGGGATCGCCCGTGCCTGTTGAGCGCCATCCGTGATGTCAGTCAGCGCATCCAAACAGAAAAAATCCTGGCCGGACAGATAAAAGCCCAAATGCGCGAACAGGCGACTCTGCTCGCCATCTCCCATACATTGGCATCCACGCTGGAGTTCCAGCCGGGCCTCATCCTTGACCAATTACGCGAGATCATCGAGTACACCCACTGTGCACTATTCACCCTGGAAGACTCTACTCTGGTCACC
>DASTJG010000196.1:0-3574 GCA_035716785.1 Anaerolineales bacterium | reverse complement strand
GCAAAAGAACCTGCTTCCCCACCGGAAGATGTAGTTCATCCGAAATAACAGCAAGTCCATTCACGGGCGGATATTCGAATGTCCACGACCATTGCAGACCCGTTACTTTCACTACCATAGCTTCAGGATCAACACGGCGAGTATCAGCCAGGTTGACCGCACCTAAATATGCAAAAGCCATCACAATGAATAACGGGACGATTGTCCATGTGATCTCCAATTTGGTATTCCCCTCCATATGTTCCGCATCCGTCGTGTCACCTTTCCTGCGGCGGAACACGATCAGGCTGTAAACCAGCGGGACCACAATCAGCGCAAAAAGAAAGGACATGGCAATCACTTAGAGATCCCACATCCAATCGATATCGGTGGCCTGCGTGCTTGCCTGAACAGGCATCAATCCAACAGAATCCAGGCCAATATAGATGAGAACGGCCATTACAATGACCAAAATTCCCACAATGACAAAATGTCGTTGCATACGTTCTCTCTCCTCATAAATTGAACAGGGGCCACCCCAGTCCGAAACCGCCTTAATATACCAAACTTTCTCGTATTTGTCACGAATTTCACAAGGAGGAAATTCGTTCTACGCGAAGCCGACGGTTGTTACGATTTCCTACGCCGCGCCCAAGGCTGACAGCACTTCCGTGCTGTGCTCGGCAGGACGCACGTTCTCGAACACGCTTACAATTTTTCCATTTTCGTCAATTAGGAATGTGGTACGAAGCACGCCTTGATATTCCCGACCCATGAACTTTTTTGGTCCCCACACTTGATACAGCTCACAAACCTTATGGTCTTCATCCGCCAGGAGCGGAAAAGGCAACTGAAATTTCTTCTTAAACTTCACATGTGACTGCACATCATCCGGGCTGACACCCAGGATGACGATCCCCGCCTTCTCATAGGCAGAGTAGTCATCACGAAAATTGCAGGCTTCTTTTGTACAGCCCGGCGTATCATCCTTCGGATAAAAGTACAGGACAACATTCTTCCCGAGAAAGTCCGATAATTTACGCCGAGTATTTGTATCATCAGGCAATTCAAAATCAGGCGCAGGAATCCCGGCAGGTAGTGGCATGAGTTGGTCTCCTCAATTATAAAGTTATTATAACGTCAAATAAAAAGCAATGCACCTTTATAGTGCGTTGCAACGATTAGACGTTTGTACTGATCCTGTTATTTCAAAGTGCGGATAAAAGAAACCACCTGCCAGATCTGTTCCTCGGACAAAACGCCTTTAAACGCAATCATGGACGTCCCCGGCTTGCCATCGCTGATGCGCCAGAACAAAAAATCATCGCCCGCCATCGTTTGGAGCTTTGCCAGATTGCGAGGCTTTGGGTCGAGTGCCTGCCCGGCAGGCCCATCACCGTGGCCCTGAGGTCCGTGACACGTCGCGCAGTGGGTCCCGAAGATTTCTGCGCCATCCGCCGCCGCGTCGGCGCCGAGCGGATTTGCTAAACCCGCATAGTCCACCGGAACAGGCGCCAGGGTCGCATTTTCATTTGCACTGGAAGAACTTTTATCCCCACCACTACAAGCCGTTAGGATAACAATCCCCGCCAGCAACACAAAAACGATCGTTCGCATGGTCTATTCTCTCCTCATTTGATCGGGCAAAAATAACCGCCACATATTGGTGGCGGCTGTGAATTCTCGAAAAACAAAACTTACTGCAACAACTTGACCTTCTTCAAGGCGTTTTCCAGCGCATCGATGGTCGCGGGTTTAATGAGCATGACATTTGCGCCAAGTCTCATTACCTTCTTGCGTGTCTCAGGCTGATCGTCTGATGTGATCACAAAGACCGGCACAGGGTTGAGGCGAGGTTCACGTCGCAAATACGCGAGAAGTTCAATTCCATCCACCCCGGGCATATTGATATCGAGACAAATAAATTTCGGCGTAAAATCACTTCCCAAGATCGACATCGCGGCGCTCGATCCATAGGCCATCCGGGCTTTGAATCCCAGAACTTTTAACATCTGACCCAGGGCATCTGCGGTGGCGCGATTGTCATCAATGATCAGCGCTTCGGTCATCTAATCCTCCAACATTACCGTGCCCATTACAGACACGTCATATCCTATTCGTTGAGATACAGCCTCTCGAAAATGGCGATCCGCCAAAAGTCCGAAAAGAGGCGCAAGCAGGTTGCTTTCCGCAAATTGCTTTGGGGTGACCAGGTCGTATCGTTCTTGAAAGAGTGGAACAAAATCCAGATCCAATGCCTGCGCCGCAGCGGCGATTCCCAGCCCACAATCCGCTCGACCGGAGGCTACAGCGGCTGCAACTCCGAGATGAGTATACTCTTCTTGAGAATAGCCGACAACGTACTCAGGTGGGATTGTCATCAAATTCAAATGATAATCGAGCAGAACCCGCGTCCCCGCGCCGCGCTGTCGGTTGATGAACTGAACGTCCGGGTTGGTCAGGTCCGCCAGGCTTTTGATACCCTTCGGGTTGCCCCGTTTGACCAGCAAGCCCTGCTCCCTGCCGACCAGCGCCACCACTTTGACGGGAATGCCCGGCATGTACTGGCGAATGTACGAAATGTTGTATTCGCCCGTTTCAGGGTTGAGAAGGTGCGACCCTGCGATATGTGCCTCCCTGCGGCGGAGCGCGATCAATCCACCCTGTGAGCCAACATTGGCAGAGGCAAGCCTGCGATCATGTTCAGCCAGGAACTGCGACATGAGGTCCAGGGTGAGGTCGTGCGAACCGATGCAAAAAATCGTCTGTTCGATTTCCGCTTTGCTACGATACAAACGGACCTGCACCTGCGCGCCGGCTTCCAGTCCCTGCGCGCCGCGTGGGATGAGGGCCAGCCCGTCCGCCTGCACCAGCGAGGTGATGACTCCCGCTCCGCGCGACAGCGGCGCGGCGAGAAGCTTATCACCTACCTTCCCGACCGCCACTCGCACAAAATCATCATCCCCTGCAGGCGAAACGATCTTGCGCGTCAGCGTCGCGGTCTCGGTCTGCAATTCTTTCGGTTTTCGTCCCAGCCACTTTGCAATCAATGGTTCGACAAAGATATCGACTGTCAATGCGGCAGAGACGGGGTAACCCGGGACACCGATAATCGGGACCACAGACGATGGACCATTGACCATTTCATCCGTGGTCCGTGGTCCACGGTCTATCGTCCCCAGAATGACAGGGTGCCCTGGGCGGACAGCAACCCCATGCACCAGCAGTTGCCCTAGCTTCTCAACCACTTTTGCCGAGAAATCCTCCGCGCCGGCTGAGGAGCCTGCGTTCAGCAAAACCAGGTCATGTGTCTGAGCGGCTTCCCGGACGTGTTCACAGATCAGATCAAAGTTATCCCTGGTGATCGGATAACGCGTCTGCTCTCCGCCCATCGACTTGACCTGCGCCGCGATCACCAGTGAGTTGTATTCCAGAATGTCACCTGCCTTGAGGCTGCTCCCCAGCGGGACGAGTTCGGTTCCCGTTGGCAGGATCGCCACTCTGGGTTTGCGTGCCACATTAAGCTCCTGGTACCCGGCCGCGGCGATGGCGCCCAGATCGACCGGGCGCAAAATATGTCCCGCCGGAATCACCA
>DASTJG010000195.1:0-3732 GCA_035716785.1 Anaerolineales bacterium | reverse complement strand
ACAGCTTCACAGGTCCTGCCGGGCAGTACAGCGCCGCAGCGTTTATCGACGGCAAGAAGGATTTTAAGTCATTTGGCAGCTTCAGAATCCCCGGAGAAGGCAAATGGAAAATTGTCGTAAAAAATGACACAATCACCGCAGCTGGCGGTTGTTATCCCAACTGTTAATCATCAGGAGATCTTTACAAAGCATGAAACGTTTTACCACCCTTACCGCAATTATAGTAATTGCCATGGTCATCAGCGCATGTGGGGCAGAACCTGTGCCGACCGCAAATCCGGTCGATGTACAAAACACAGCCGTTGCCGCTGCCGCAACCATGGTCGCGCAGACTCTGGCAGCTGTGCCGACCGCGACCCCCCTGCCCCCAACTGAAACTGCGAGCCCCACTCTTCCCGCCACCAACACGCCGGTGGCCCTGCCGACATTGGATAACGCCATTCTTGCATCACCCACAGGGGGCGCGCCTGCCCCTACTTCCAGCGGCGATCCGTGTGACACCAGACCACTCGGAGTGGACATGAAGGGCAACCCAACGATCATCAAGATCGAGAATACAACAAAGGTGCCTGTTACAGTATCTATCTATCTCAATGAGACTCCCCTTGGCGCATGCGGTTATCGATCTTACAAGCTTCCCAAAGGAGGTGATGTTGTTATCAAAGATCTGGTTCAGGGTTGCTACAACATATGGGCGTGGAGCGATGCGCAAGGAGGGAAATTTAATTCCAGTGGATATGGCTGTATCAACAATACAGACAAGTGGGTCTTTGAAGTTAACACAGCAACTGTTAAATTCACCCAATAATTCGAAAATATTGAAAAAGAGGCGGGCATGAATTGCTCGCCTCTTTTTCTTTTAATGAGGAACCATTGATATAGCTGCAACGTCGTTTCAGAAATGGACTGGAGGCAAAGTGAAACTTCGCGTATTGTTATTACTCATATTTGTTGCCGCATGCGCTCCACTTCCAGGCAATACTGCTGGCCCTGACACGGCGGTAACAAACCCGCCTGAGGATGCCATGCCAACAAGTGAACCCCGTATAAACCCATTTTCGCCAAAACCGGGAGACAAGGATCTTGCCCGCGGTAATGTCTTTATCAATGAAGCCAATCTGATAATCCGCGAGAGCTACCCTCCGCAGGTTTCCCTGTCCATCGGTGGAGACTTGCCGACGCCATGTCATCAACTGAGAGTGGAAATCGCTTCCCCCGATCAAGAAAACAAGATCATGGTGGCAGCCTATTCCGTGGTCAACCCGGACATGGCGTGCACGCAGGTAATCAAACCGTTTCAGGAGTACATTGACCTGGGAACGTTTCCCAGCGGTCATTATTCAGTTTGGGTGAACGGTGAACCGGCGGGTGAGTTTGATTCGTAGTCAGGATGTCGCCCGCTCAATTCTCTTCGCCGATCTGGCTGACAGGAGCAAGGCGCGCGTTCGTCAGTTTAATGAGTGCATCTACAGGTAATCGAATATTAAGCCCTCTCTGCCCTCCCGAGACGTGGATTTCAGCGTAATTCTGAGCGGTAGCATCAACCACTACCTGGAATCCCTTATTGATCAACGCAAGAGGCGAAATCCCGCCCGCCTGGAGACCGGTTAGCCCTTCGGCTTCCCGTTCCGTTGGCAAATGAACTTTTTTTTCACCCAGGAATGCAGCGAGTAACTTTAGGTCTACGACACTCGTTCCAGGGATCACCGCCAGAATCGGCTTGCGAGGCTTCTCGCGGGTAACAACGATCGTTTTGAACACCTTCTCAGGTGGCACATTCAGAAATTCCGCAGTTTCCAAAGCGCCTAGCTTTTCAACCGGTGTCTCGAAAGCAGTGTACGAGACCTTGCGGGAGTCTAAAAAACGTGTGACATTGTTTACAGGGGGCATTTGAATATCCGTATCAGGCTGATTTCCAGCATTTTACCGCTTATCGGCGCGCGTAGTACAATAAACCACCATGAAAGCATCCAGAACTGCCGTTCCATTGGAAAGACTGCTGGAACAATTACCCGAAAATTACACCCTTGCTGAGAGAGAGCTGATCAATCGCGCCTATCGCGTGGCAGAGGAGGCTCATCGTGAACAAAAACGCCACTCCGGGGAGCCGTACATCAACCATTGCCTTGCGGTAGCCAGTATCCTTGCTGACCTGCGTGTCCCGCCTGAAGTGATCGCAGCAGGGTTGCTCCACGATACAGTTGAAGATACAAGCGTTACCCTGAACGATCTAAAACGGGATTTCGGCGAAACCATCGCCATCCTCGTGGATGGGGTGACCAAGCTGACGAATCTTCCGCGTGTCTCGCGCGATGACCAGCATGCAGAGAAGCTCAACGGCAATAATGGGACGGAACCATCTGATTCTTCAGACGAAGATATCACATTTGGACGCAAGCGTGATCTGGTTTCAGAAACCTTGCGCAAGACCTTCCTGGCCATGGGAGATGACGTCCGCGTGGTGCTGATCAAACTGGCTGACCGCTTACACAACATGCGCACATTGGGCTACATGCCTGAGCCAAAGCGCAAACGGATTGCCAAAGAGACTCTCGATATTTTTGCTCCACTCGCAAATCGACTGGGTATCTGGCAGATCAAGTGGGAACTCGAAGACCTGGGGTTTCGCCATCTCAACCCGGAGAAATATAAAGAGATTGCGGAACAAATTCAGGAACGCCGCCCAGACCGGGAAGTTCAGATCGAGGCGATCAAAGAGAAACTCCTGCAACTATTGGATAGCCACCATATCAAGGCAGAGATCAGCGGGCGACCCAAACACATCTACTCCATCTACAAAAAGATGACCCAAAAAGGCAAGCCGTTCGACCTGGTACGGGATGTGAGAGCCGTCCGCCTCATCGTTCCGGATGTGCCTTCGTGCTACGCGGCATTGGGTGTAATCCACACACATTGGCGACCCATCCCCGGCGAGTTCGACGATTACATTGCCGCGCCAAAGGATAACTTTTACCAGTCTCTTCATACGGCTGTCATCTATGACGACAAGCGTCCGCTGGAAGTGCAGATCCGCACGGCAGAGATGCACCAGAACGCAGAATATGGGATCGCGGCCCACTGGCGCTACAAGGAGGGCACGCATCGCGATAAATCGTACGAACAGCGCATCAACTGGCTGCGCAATATGATGGAGTGGCGCACCGACGTGAACGACGCGCAGGAATTCGTGGAAGGCATGAAGTCTGATGTCTTCCAGGATCGCGTCTACGTCTTCACGCCGCGCGGCGACATCATCGACCTGTCTGCAGGTTCCACGCCAATCGATTTTGCCTACCATGTCCATACCGATATCGGTCATCGCTGCCGCGGGGCGCGCGTGAACGGGAAACTTGTCCCGTTGTATCAGGAACTGAAAACGGGCGACCAGGTCGAGATCCTGACGGCAAAGCGAGGCGGACCCAGCCGCGATTGGCTGAATCCGAATCTGGGGCTGGTCAAAACACAGCGTGCCCGCTCCAAGATCAAAGCCTGGTTCAAGAAACAGGAAGATGAACAAAACCTCGCGCAGGGTCGCGCCACCCTGGAGCGTGAATTACAAAGACTTGGCATTACAAACATCAATTTCGAAAAGATGGCGCGCGAACTTGGTTTCAAACTCCCGGACGATATGTTTATCGCTCTGGGAAATGGCGATCTTTCTGTCAACAAAGTCATCAAACAACTCTCCGAGGCTGAAGAGGTTGCCGACATTCTCGAAGCGACCGTTCCCGC
>DASTJG010000194.1:0-3490 GCA_035716785.1 Anaerolineales bacterium | reverse complement strand
GCTGCGGGCGTTACTGTCCCCTCCGTTACACTTCGGGGATGCTTCGCAATCCGCGAGCGGGGAGGAAATTTTGAAACAAATAGCCGTGATCGCTCTTCTGGTTGTACTTTTAACTTCGTGCAGTACTCATGAGGTCAATGTCCCCACTCTGACCACGCAACCACAGGCGACCGCAGGGAGGGGCGTTCAAGGTTGAATTATGAGCGATAAAATGCGAGCCACGGGGACTGCCGCTGCTTCCCTGGCACCGCCCGCCAGGGCAGGTGTGCGCGGCGTCCGCAACGATAAATCCATATCTGTTTTGCTCACTCTCGGCGCGATCAAATTCCTGGTCCATCTGATGACCAGCGAACAATACGGGTACTTCCGGGACGAGCTTTATTACATCGCGACCAGCAAACACCTGGACTTCGGCTATGTGGATTTCCCACCATTGATCGCCCTCGTCACGCGTCTGGTGCGCGCAACGCTGGGCGAATCGCTCCTGGCTTTACACCTGCTGCCTGCCCTGGCAGGTGCTGTATTGGTCTTTCTGACAGGATGGATGGCGCGACAGTTCGGAGCGAGTCCGTTCGGGCAGGGACTCGCGGCGTTGGCAACCCTGATTGCTCCACAATTTCTGGGCGTCAATACGATCCTGAGCATGGACTCGTTCGACATCCTTTTTTGGGGCTTTGCACTCTACATTTTGATCCTGATCTTTAAGGATGAAAATCCGAAGACCTGGCTGTGGTTTGGGCTGGTGGTGGGACTCGGATTGACGAACAAAGTCACCCTGCTGTATTTCAGTCTGGCAATGGTCATCGGACTTGCGTTGACCGGGCAGCGGAAAAACTTTCGCAGCGCCTGGCTCTATGGGGGAGGTGTCATCGCGGTTGCGTTCCTGGTCCCCTATCTGATCTGGAATGCGATGCATGGCTGGCCCACCCTTGAGTTTTGGGGAGCCTATGGAAATAAAGTGTATCAGGCTTCTCTGGTTGAATTTTTCCTTCAGCAAATTCTGATCATGCATCCGTTCACGTTTCCGCTCTGGGCGATGGGTCTGCTCTATTTCTTTTCAAAACGAGGAGCCGCGTATCGTCCATTTGGCTGGATGTACCTGGTTCTGTTGGCCATCTTCATGCTGCAACATGCGAAAAACTATTTCCTGGCTCCCATCTACCCTATTCTGTTCGCGGCGGGCGCTGTATTCTTCGAGCAGAGCGTAGAGGTGAATCATCGGCCGGCCTGGTTGAAACCCGCTTATGTGATCCTGCTTGTCATCGGTGGGATCGTTATCGCGCCGCTGGCAGTCCCTGTGTTGCCCTCAGATGCGACCGTGAGCTATGTGCGCAGTCTGTCGGGAAACACTGTCCAGTCAGAGACGTTCGATACGGGTGTCTTGCCTCAGCACTTTGCCGACCGCTTCGGATGGGAGGAAATGGCTGCCAGAGTCGCAGAGGTCTATCATTCCTTACCGGCGGCCGATCAAGCCAGCGCCTGCATCTTTACCGGCAACTATGGCGAAGCGGGCGCGCTGGAATTCTATGCTCCGAGCTATGGACTGCCACACGTTATCAGTGGACACAACAACTATTATATTTGGGGACCCGATGGTTGCAGCGGAGAAACTGTGATCCTGATCGGCGCAGGCGATCTTAAGGATTTACAAGAGGTCTTTTCGGACGTCCGGGAAGTGAGCCGGACGTATTGTACGTATTGCATGCCATATGAAAATAACCTGCCTATCTATGTGGCACATGGGTTAAACACTCCCCTCCAGGAGTTGTGGCCAGGAGTCAAGAATTTCCAGTGAAAGATGTCAATCCCCAGCGTCATTTTCAGGGATGTTACGCAAGCCGTGCTGCGACCATCGGGAGGGGCGTTCAAGGACGAGTTGTAGGATTTTGGATTACAGAAGGATTACATATGCAGTTCACACAACAAGAACTCGATGACCTTATAAGCCGAGCAGGAACTCCGCAGTTAAGTGGTTCTGACCTCAGTAGTGCTAAGTTGAGTGGAAGACATTTGACTGGTGCCGATTTGAGTAGTGCTAATCTCGTAAATGCTTACCTGGATGGTGCCTACCTGAAAAACGCCAATCTTAGAGGAGCAGACTTAACTGGTGCCAATCTAACAAATGCTGATTTAAGCGGAGCTAATCTGAACAACGCCAAGCTGGTAAATGCCAAATTGACAAGGGCTAACCTAAAAGGTGCTGATCTAACTGATGCGGATCTTACTGGCGCTGACCTGACAGGAACTGAACAATGAAGGTCAACGCGCTGCGGGCGTTACTGTCCCCTCCGTTACACTTCGGGGATGCTTCGCAATCCGCGAGCTGGGAGGAAATTTTGAAACAAATAGTCTTGATCGCTCTTCTGGTTGTACTTTTAACTTCGTGCAGTACTCACGAAGCCAATGTCCCCACCCTGACCACGCAGCCACAGGCGACCGCAACACCGTCCCTGCCTGTGGATGTAACACCTGCCTCCCCAACAGTTTCCTTACCAACACCTCAACCCGTGGTGCTGTTCGAGCAGGGTTTCGAGATGGATCCCCAGATCGACATGCATGATTTCCCCGACTTTCAGCTCGTCACAGGTGACGATGGAAATCATTTCGTATGTAACCAGGACTCATCGAACTACCAGCATATTTACTTTGGCGCGAATTCTTGGGCGGATTACGCCGTGGAGCTGCGCGTCAAAGCCCTGGCGTATCAGGATGACCCGTATGTGAACGTCAATGTCCGTCTCGACAACAGCGGCCAGACGGGCTATTACGGCTCCCTGGGCTTCGGGGCAGGCATCCACGGCCTTGCTTTCCGCGACCCTTACCAAAATTTCGGGGACCAGTACCTTCCCACGGAGCTCGAGCGCTGGTACAGCCTGCGCGTGGAAGCCCTGCACGATCGATTGAGTTACTATATCGACGACCGGCTGATCGCCCAGGGCACCGGCACGCAGCGTTCCCAGGGCAGGGCAGGCTTCATGACAAGCCCGCATACCCAGGTTTGCATCGACGAGATCCGGATCTGGGCATTGACAGAAACCGGTCTGGCGGAACGAGACCCGGATGCGCATCCGGTCACGCCGGAAGTGGTCACCGCGGACGCCGACCCCAACAATGCCTGGGGAGGCCACCAGGCCCGGATCGTGCGTACAAAGGATGGAGTTTTCACAGCGTACGTTACAACAGACAGGGATGAATTTCACATGGTCTGGCATCTTGTATGGCGGCGGGGTGCGAACGACTGGCAGGTCCTTGCAGAAGGGGACGCCGGGGACGATCCGGTCCAGCTGCTGGCATCTCCCGATGGGACCTTGCACGTCATCGGGTGGCCCGGGGGAGCCGGCACCATGTGGTCGGGCAAACCGGACTCGGGCAGCCTCGATCTGTCGGAAACAAGGATCCCCGGTGTCCATTACGGCTCCTATTCCTACCATGCCGCGGGGATCGATGCCGCCGGCAATATCTGTGTGGTTACCAGCGAAGGAGGAGGAAC
>DASTJG010000193.1:0-8417 GCA_035716785.1 Anaerolineales bacterium | reverse complement strand
TTGTATTCCTTGAACTGATAAACGTTTCGGACTCACGAATAGCTGTTTCCGTTTCATTCGATTTTACCACCCGGAAGTTACAGACCTAACAGGTTTCTAAAACCTCTTAGGTCTTTAGCGCGGCAGTGAGAAACAGATCCTCGCACCCGAGTCAGGCTTCGGGTCCGCCCAGATGCGCCCTCCATGCGCCTCGACGATCGCGCGCGCAAGATAAAGCCCCAGTCCTGCGCCCTTGGTCTGTTTGACGGCGTTCGTCGAACGATAGAACCGATCGAAGATATGCGGCAGGTCTTTGGCTTCGATACCTGGCCCCTGATCGCTGACACAGATGATCACCTGCTCCGGGCGTACCTGACCTGTGATCCGGATCTCGCCTTTTGGGGTGTACTTGAGCGCATTGGAAACAAGGTTGATCAACACCTGTTCGATGCGTGTTTCATCTGCCAGCAGGATTGGGAAGTTGTCAGGAAAATCGGTCACGATCGTGTGCTGCCCGGATTGTGTGGCAAGTTTTTCCGCGACCCGCTTCGCCAGGTTGGGCAGCGAGACATCGCCCCTGTTCAGGCTTAATCCCCCGGCCTGCAAACGCGAGGCGTCCAGCAGGTCGTCGATCATCTTGCTGAGACGATCGGCTTCCTCCTCGATGACCGCGAGAGAGTCGCTGATCGTGTGCTTATCCCATTTTGCATCGTCCCGTCGCAGAGTGGATGCATAGCCCTTGATCAGCGCGACCGGCGTGCGCAGCTCATGGCTGACGATCGAAATGAACGTGGATTTGATCTCATCCGCGTTGCGAAAGTGCGTAATGTCGCGCACCGAGACGATGACGTTGCGGAGCTTTCCTTCGCTGGAAAGCAGCGGCGCGTATGTGATCCCTACCGGGAGAGCGGGCGGCAACGGACGTTCCAGATCCCCTTCTGCGTAAAGGGTGGCATTGGGAGTGAGGGGCCAACCGTTGGCAATGGCTTCATTCAATGTGGAACCCTGCGGCGCCTGTGCCCAGCGAATGACTTCGTCATGTGACACGTTCACAAGTTCATCGTGAGTCTTTCCGTAGATCCTTTCGAAGGCATCATTCACACGTTCGATGGTCAGATCCGCATTCAGGATGAGTATGCCATCTGCCGCCGAATCGAGCAGCGCATCCAGACGCTGCTTTTCATACGAGACCTCGCCATAGAGACGCGCGTTGAAGACCGCGATGGCAGCCTGGTCGGCAAAGGATTGCAGAAGCACGCGGTCGTTCGGTGTGAACAGGTCGGGATAATTGCGAAAGATGAAGATCACGCCGATGACCTGTCCGTGTGCGGCGAGGGGGAGAGCCGTACCGTTGAGAAGTCCCATGCTGGCTGTGTAGGTCAGTTCCTTCAACATGCGGTTGAGCTCATTGACATTCAACTCACGGACGTTTTCTTCGGCGAGCAGCGGGGTGAGGTAACTTAGAAAAGCGGGGGCGATTCCATGAGCAGTCGCGACACGCCAGCCAGTCTCTTTGAGTGCGATGATCCCTGCCTGTCCGGCGAGCATTTCGATAGCGATCCGCAGGATGCGCGCGAGCAGTTTCTCAAGATCGAGTTCTTGAGTCAGCGCGCGCGATATTTCGAGAAGGTAGTCGCGTTGTCTGACGCGAAAATCCGGGAGCATAGGAAATGTGAGGCAATTTTATCACCCTGCCGGGCGATGATCGCTTCGGGTAACCAAATTGGCTCCTGTCCGTCAAGTTAAAAACTGGACTTGACAATGGCTAAAATGGATATAAAATAGTATTTAAGTCTTTTTAATATTGCGGAGGGCAATGATCCACAGCCTGGTTTGGTCGCCAATCCAGGATTACTGGGTGGGCTGTGGTGAGCCAATGGCGAAACCGACCGCACCGCGCGCGTCGGTTTCTTTTTTTTAATCAGCGTTTCATTTTCAAAGGACAATATGCGCAGATCAATCATCTCCCTCTTCGTAGTAGTACTGATCGTCTCCATCCTGGCGGTTCCCGGGCAAACGGTGTACGCACAGATCTCCCTCCCTGCTGAAATCAACAAGAGCTTTGATCCAATCTCGATTGTAGCGGGTGGGACCTCTCGGCTGAGTGTAACCATTTTTAACCCCAATGGGTTCCCGCTGACCAATGCCTCCTGGGTTGACAACCTGGTCGGGGTCCAGCCTGGACTCGTCATTGCGAGCCCTGTAAATTTGACCAATACCTGCGGCGGCTCGGTCACTGCTTCTCCAGGCGGCACAACATTATCTTTGACGGGAGGGACGGTTCCTGCGCAAGCGGGGGCAACACCGGGGTCATGCACGGTGTCGATCGATGTGACTTCAACGACTCCGGGGAACCTCATCAACAGGATTCCGGCTGGCGAACTCTCCTCTACAGGAGGCGGGACAACGATTACCAACACGACTCCAGCCAGCGCTACTTTAAACGTCACCGGCATTCAGCCGCCCACAGTGAACAAGAGTTTTAGCCCGAGTACGATCTGGGCCGGGGGGACCAGCCAATTGACGATCGCGATCGCGAATCCTGATCCGGGTACAACGCTGACTCAGGCTTCGCTCACCGACACTCTCCCGGCCAATGTGTTCATTGCCAATCCGCCGAACGCGTCCACCTCTGGATGCGGACCCTCTGCCTCGCTGACTGCTGTGAGCGGCGGTACTTCGGTGACCTTGAGCAATGGCAGCATTGCTCCAAATTCAGTTTGTCTTATCACTGTTAATGTAACCTCAAATGTCCAGGGTTCCTACCTCAACACGATCCCGGCAAATAGCCTGCAGACCCAGCAGGGGCTTACCAACCTCACTGGTGATAACGCGCGGCTGAACGTTCAGGAGATCGGCCTGATAAAGCGCTTTCAGCCCCCGACCTTTGCAGCAGGTGGGACGACCACGCTGGTCATCACATTGCAGAACCCGACAGGTTCCCCCTATACCGGCGTAAATGTCACAGATCCTTTGCCTGCCCCGTTGACGGTGGCTGGCCCGGCAACCAGTACATGCGGTGTTCCCCCGGGAACGGTTTCTACAACCGCAACATCTGTTACTTTGGATAATGGTACCATCCCGGCGGGCAGCATTGCAACTCCAGGGACCTGTACCATTTCCGTCCCCGTCACGGCTCCCGCGGGGACGCCCTCCGGAACGGCGACGAACAGTATTCCCGCCGGCGCGCTGACAACAGATCAGGGCGTTGGGAATCAGTTCCCGGCAAATACCACCGTGAGGATCACCGGCACAGATATGGTCGGGACCAAGTCGTTTTCAGCTTCAACGATCCAGGCGGGCAGCAATTCCAGGTTGAGGATCGAGCTCTTCGCGCCCAGCGATACAAACCTGACGAACTTCTCGATCACCGACGACTTGCCTGCGGGTGTCACGATAAGCAATGTGAATGCTGCAGGCGTTCCGACGCCGGCAACCAAGAATGCCAACTGCATTGGCGGAACCCTGAGTGCTCCTACGGGCGGAACGACCGTCTCCTGGACGGGTGGAACTATTAATGCCGGGCTACTTTGCAGGATCGACGTCTGGGTGACCAGCAGTACCACCGGTACTTATACAAATACGATCCCTCCCGCAAATATCACGAACAATGAAAACCGGGCGCCGGCGAACAGCCTGACTGACACGCTGAACGTTGTCAGCGGCGGTACACTAGCCATTGAATTGGTAAAAGGCTTTGAACCGGTGACGGTCTTTGGCGGTTCTGCTTCCACCATGAGCATTGATTTGATCAATCCGGGCACCGTCGCCCTGACGGGGATCGCATTCACCGATAACATGCCCGCCGGGATGATCCTTGCCAACCCCGTCAACTTTGACGTGGGAACTTGCGGCGGAACACTCAGCGGAGTCCCCGGTTCGAATTCCTTCTCCTTCAATGGAGGCAGTCTTCCATCGCAGGGGAGATGTACATTGACTCTCAGCGCAACCATGACAGTCAATGGCAATCTCACGAATAGAATCCCGGCAGGCGCTGTGACAACGGCCAACGGAGTGTCGAATGCAGATCCTGTCGAAGCCACATTGACCAACTTGCCGGGTGCGAGCGTTAGCAAGTTCTTCTCTCCAAATCCCGTCTCGGCGGGTTCCTTTTCCCTGCTCACGATCACGATTCTAAATACTGGAAATATCGAGTTGATTGGCATGGGATTGAGCGATTCCCTTCCCGCCGTTCCCGCCGGTCTGGTGATTGCTGGCGGGTCAGCGCCTGCTCCGGTCAATAACTGCGGAGGAACATTTGTAGCCGTTGCAGGAACCCAGCTGATCCAGTTGACGAACGGTTCCCTGGCTGGCAATTCATCCTGTACGATCGTTGTCGCTGTCACCGGCAGCAATTCCGGAGATTATGTAAATACGATCCCAACCGGCGCCCTGATCACGGACCCAAGTGTCGGCGCGACCAATAGTCTGCCTGCCACCGATACACTGACAATCACAGACAACCCTGGTGGAGGTGGCGGTGGAGGTGGTGGAAATCCTGGTGGAGGAAACACTGGAGGAGGGGGAGGCAATAATAATCCCACAGGGACGACTACGACCGTTGGCACTTTCCTCATCCCGGTGACAGGCTTTGCTCCTGGCAGGACGACAAAATTAGACGAGGCTGCGCGTCCTGTTTACGATGCGACGAGTCTCGATATAGAAATTCCCGTGATCAAGGTGGATACCTCGATTGTCGGCGTGGAGTCAAAGAATGGGAGTTGGAATGTCTCCTGGCTGCAGGATCAGGTTGGCTGGCTGAATGGAACGGCCTATCCCACCTGGAAAGGCAACAGTGTACTGACAGCGCACGTGGTCAACGCAGATGGAAAGCCCGGTGTCTTTTCCAGGTTGAAGGCTTTAGGCGTTGGTGAATACATCTACATATATTACATGGGCTATCGTTATACGTACAAAGTTGTTTCCAATGCCTATGTCCAACCTGACGATATCTCTGTGGTGCGGCATGAAGAGAAGTCGTATCTGACTCTGATCACATGCGACTCGTATGATGAACAAACAGGGACTTATCTGCGCCGCGTCGCGGTCCGGGCAGAGCTTGTAGATGTGCGCGAAGCAAAATAGCCATAACTGAATCAATAAAGGCTGTTCTGACAAGAGAACAGCCTTTATCTTTTTAAACCTTGAGCCTTATCTCATCCCCTGTTCGTGTTCAGCCAGCGTGATGGCATGTTCGAAGATTTCCAGGCCTTCATCCGCTTCCTTCTTGGTCAGGCACAGCGGCGGTGCGAGGCGGATGGTAGACTTGCCGCAGCCCAGCAAAAGCAAGCCATGCTGAAAACCATACTTTTCGACCATGTCGCGGATGCCTTCGTTCGGTTCCTTGGTGCTTTTGTCCTTCACGAACTCAACGCCGATCATCAAACCCTTGCCGCGCACATCTCCAATGGAAGGATGGCGCGCCTGGATTTCCTGAAGCGCGTCGATCGTGTATTGACCGACCTCCGTAGCATTCGCAAGATATTGTTCTTCCAGCAATTCAATGGTAGCAAGGGACGCAGCGCACGAGATGGGATTGCCGCCATAAGTGTTGCCATGTGTGCCTTTGGGCCACTGCATCACCGACTCACGCGCAATGCACGCGCCGAGCGGTAAACCGGAGGCAATGCCTTTGGCGGAGGTGATGATATCCGGCTCCACACCGAAGTGTTCGATCGCCCACCACTTGCCCGTGCGGCCCATGCCGCTTTGCACTTCATCGGCGATCAACAGGATGCCATACTTGTCACACAACTTGCGCAGCGCCGGGAAGAAGCCATCCGGCGGGACAAGATAGCCCCCCTCGCCCTGGATGGGTTCGACCAGGATGCCGGCGATCTCATCCCCGGGCACGTTGTGATCGAAGATTTCTTCTTCGATGAAACGCACCACAGTCTCACCGTAATCCTCACCGGGTTTGCGTTCCAGGATCGGGCGATAGGGATTGGGGAAGGGGACGTGTGTCACGCCCGGCATGAGCGGGTAGAACCCACGGTGGTAATGTGGCTTGCTAGCTGTGAACGCGACCGAGCCCATCGTGCGTCCATGGAAAGCGCCGAAGAAGCCAATAAAATTGTGGCGTTTCGTGTGGAACTTCGCCAGCTTGATGGCCGTCTCGACGGCTTCTGTGCCTGAGTTTGTCAGGAATGTTTTTGCGCCCTCTTCGAACGGCGCGATCTCATCCAGCTTCTCGCTCAGGCGGATCCAGCCTTCGTGGTAAAAGTCTGACGAGATGTGCAGGAATTTTTCGGCGGCATCCTGCACAGCCTTTACGACTCTCGGGTTGGCATGCCCGGTGGAAAGCACGGCGATGCCAGACATAAAATCAATAAAGCGGTTCCCGTCCGGGTCCCAGACCTCCACGCCTTTGCCGTGGTCCATTACAAACGGGTACCCGCGCGGGTATGAGGACGAGATAACTTTTTTATCACGTTCGATCAGTGCCATCGCCTTGGGGCCCGGCAGATTTAACTTGTTCATTCGTACTCCTTGATTTATTTCTACCGCTTGTCTCAGCAATTTATAAGTTGTAAATAAACTTCAGTTTGGTTGTGCATTTCAGAGATATATGCGGTACTGTGTAATCGTTGGATGTCAATACATTTCGCGACGCCGATGTGAGTAGAGTCGAGAAGGACACTCGACCTGCTTGGCAGCGGCGCTACGCGGCACGTTTTACGTCAGCCGGAAATCGATTCCGTTTAAATTAAATTGAATGAGCTTAGCCCAACGTAAGGCGATCGGCTGTCCACCACTTGGTTACCACCCAGGAAGGTGGCAAGGAGTTTATGTCTTGCTTTTGGATCATGCGCTCTTCATCCGTGCCAGCGCCAGCGCGCCGAGCAGACCCGCATCGTCGCCCAGGGCCGCGCGTGTGATCACCAGATTATCCAAATAATGCGGATGGAACGTATGCTTCTTTAAACTCTCTTCAAAGGGTTTGAAGAGTAGCTCTCCCACTTGTGAGACCCCGCCGCCGAAGATCACAATGGACGGGTCGAAAATGGCCAGGTAATTTGCCACCGCGATGCCGAGATAATGACCGGCGCGCTCGAAGGCGGAGATCGCAAGCGCGTCGCCTGCCCGGGCCGCGTCCGCGATTTGCGCGGCAGACGGATTCGGCTGCGTCTGAAGCGTGGATGCCTGTCCCGCTTGGATCTGTTCAGTGACGTAGCGTGCGATCGAAGGTCCCGAACAAAACGATTCCACATGCCCGCGTTTCCCGCAGCCGCAGGGCGGACCATTTGGGTCAATGATCATATGACCCAGTTCCGCGCCCATGCCGTGGAAGCCCTGGAGCAGGCAACCGCTGCTGATAACCCCGCCGCCGATCCCCGTGCTGATCGTGAGATAGACGAGGTTCTCGTGCCCTTTGCCCGCGCCATATTGCCATTCAGCCAGTCCCGCCATGTTCGCGTCGTTATCGAGGTGAACGGGCACGCCGAAATGCTGCGAAAGCTTGGGCGCGACAGGGAAATTCTTCCACTCCGGGATGTTGGGCGTGGCAAGGATCGTGCCCGTGTGCGGATCGAGAGGTCCGGGCGAGGCGATGCCGATCGCGCGTGCGCCCTCTTTTGGCCATACGGCTTCGATGGCTTGTTCTAACCGATCGTAGACACCGGGCTGAGTGGCGAGTGAGCGCGTGCGTTGATGGGCAACGGGTGTAATGCTGTCTGGTTCATAGACAGCAACGCGGATGTGAGTTCCGCCGATGTCGACTGCTACAATGAGGCTCATGTGGCTATTATACCAATAGACTTCACAGGTCTTTATGACCTGGGAAGTTTGTAAACAATTGACTCTTGCTTTCCTCCCTGCTACACTCTCTCGTATGGACGACTTACGAAAAGCAGATCGTGAACGTTTTATTCAAAATATCCGGGACCTGGGACGCTGGCTGGCGCCCGGTCTGGGCATCAAGCGCTGGTTTTTCTTTGTTCTGGGGGGTATCACTTTTCTGGGACTGGGGCTGTCTGTTCTGCTCCTCGATTTTTACCGCACACAATCAACAAATGAAACACTGTTAACGATTCTGGCTTACGCTTCTCTGCGCTTTCTGCCGCGTGCGTTACGTGTATTGATCTTCGGTGGGATCGGAGTGGGACTACTCACATTCGGACTCTACCGGCTGAACCGTTCGCTGTTGCGACCGTTCATCCGCCCGGGACACACCGTTGTGGATGAGCTTGCCAACTATCGCCGTCGCGAGCGCGGCCCGCGTATTGTGGCGATTGGCGGCGGGCATGGACTGGCAGCTCTCCTGCGCGGTCTGAAGACGTACACGCGCAATCTGACCGCCATCGTCACGGTCGCGGACGATGGCGGTTCCTCCGGGCGATTGCGCGAGACGTACGGAATCCTGCCTCCTGGCGATATTCGAAATTGTCTCGCGGCGCTTTCCAATGACGAGCAAATGCTCACGCAATTGTTCCGCTATC
>DASTJG010000192.1:0-18341 GCA_035716785.1 Anaerolineales bacterium | reverse complement strand
GCCTGCTCCAGGCTGGCCGGTCATCATCTTCAACCATGGTTACATCCCACCGACGGTCTACCGCACGACGGAACGCTATGTTGCTTACGTGGATCTGATCGCGCGCAGCGGCTACATTGTGTTTCGCTCGGATTACCGTGGTCACGATCGCTCTGAGGGCGAGCCAAGCGGTGCATACAGCAATCCCGGTTACACGGTGGATGTGCTCAACGCGGTCGCTTCGATGAAACGCTATCCCGATGCAGACCCGAATCGCATCGGCATGTGGGGACATTCCATGGGGGGATACATCACCCTGCGCTCGATGGTCATCACTAAAGATATCAAGGCAGGTGTGATCTGGGCAGGCGTGATCGCTTCGTACCCGGATATGTTGACGCGCTGGCGTCGAGGCACAGGCGCATCAGCCACACCGACCCCTTCGGCGCGCTCGTGGCGCTACTCGCTGATGAACCAGTATGGCTCGCCGGAGGAGAATCCCGAGTTCTGGGCCTCGATCTCGGCGAACTCCTATCTTCATGATCTTTCAGGACCCATCCAGCTCCATCACGGCACGGCGGATGAGGATGTGCCGCTCGAGTTTTCGGAGCTGCTCTTTTATCAGATGCTCGAAGCAAATCAGTACGTTGAATTCCATAAATACGAGGGCGATAACCACAACATCTCGAATTCCTTCAGCACTGCCATGCAGCGCACCATTGAATTTTTTGACCGATATGTGAAATAATCATTTGGGCGGGCTACCCTTCTGGCACACTGTGGTATCCCGCCCTGCTTACAGGATCAGCATCTCCTGTACAAAGGATATAATATACTTAACAAAAGTACCATTTATGCAATTTTGAATCGGAAGTAAAATCCCTGCTACCCAGTACTTAAGTCCTACCTTTCCCCGAGAATCATTACAGGAGCCCTGCAATGTTCAAGACCCAGAACCTCTATCAGAACGATGAGAAGTGGAAGAACACCAAGCTTGGAAATGGATCGGAGACCATTGGCAGTTGGGGGTGTCTCCTCACTTCTGCCACGATGATGCTGAATGGGGTTGGCTATAGCGAGACGCCCGAAACGGTCAACGAAAAAATGACAAAGGCTGGCGGCTTCCAGGGGGCGCTTTTCATTCCAAGTGTTCTGCCGTACATCTGGCCAAATTGCGGCTATCGTGACATGCAGCCCTGTGAAGCCTTCCCGGCCCCCATCGCGCAAATCGACGCGGCGATCGCGGCAGGTAAACCTGTCATCCTGCAGGTAGACTGGAACAAACAGGCGGGCATCCAGACCCACTTCGTGCTGGTCAAAGAGAAAAAAGGCAACGATTACGTTTTGTATGATCCATACAAATATGGGGGCGATGGTCCTGACAAGGAAGTTTTGCTGACGGCACGTTACAAATACAATGGAGCAAAACTCGAATCGGAGATCAGCGCAGTCTTATGGTTCGACTCGTACAGCATCCTTCCGCCTGAGCCTCCCAAAGTCACGAAAGTTCCTGTTCCCGTCGACAGATACATGCTCTATGCCTGTGAAGATGATCTCGCCCTGCGCGCCGATCCGTCGGTCGGCGGCTATCTCTGGAAGCGCATGGTTATGGGGACAGAGCTGATCTGTCTTGAGCCCAAAGCAACAGCCAAAGCAAAACTTGGCGTGAACGGCCAATGGATCAATGTACAGGATCCAAAAGGGGACCAGGGATACGTAGCCGCGTGGTACGTCTCCGACACAAAAGGACAGCCTGCCGCATCAACGAAGGCGGTGGCCATGCCAGTGAAACCTGCAACTCTCAGCGCGACGGCCACTGCACCTGCAGTGAAACTGCCTCCGGGTGCTTTGGCGTTCCTGCCAATGGAAGAGCTTTCCTTCCGCACGCAGCCAGTCGTCGCACCTGAGACATTGATCCGCCGCATCCCTCCAACAGAGCAAGTGGTTTCCATCGAACCTGCCAACCATGTAATTCCCAAGGTCGGTGTGACCGGACAGTGGCTCAAGGTAAAAGACACCTCCAATAAGGAAGGTTATGTCGCTGCCTGGTATGTCAAGTATGCCAGTGGTTCCACAGCACAACAGACCGCGGCGACAGCTCCGGCTGCTGCCAGCAATGGCGGTCCTTTGAAGGTGAAAGCCACCGCCGAAGGAATTGCACTGCGCAAACAGCCCGTTGTCAGCGATACCACATTGATCAAGCGCCTGCCGCTTGGCACCGAATTCATCGTCCTCGAGCCGAACGGCCAGTCCAAGGTTGGCAGAAACGATCAGTGGCTCAAGGTCAAAGACCCTGCCGGTGCCGAAGGATTCGTCGCTGCCTGGTTTGTCGCTCCTTAACCTAACAGGAAAATCATGACAGATTCGACGCAGGGTGCAAACGGCAGCGTTTTTATCTCTTACTCGCGCAAGGATAAGGCGTTCGTCCAGCAATTAAATGCCGCGCTCGATAAAGCAGGTTTCCAGTTGTTCCAAAGGATCAGCTGATCCCCTTGTTCACACATCGTACATAACCTCAACAGAAATGATTGGGCGAACCTTTTTGGTAACGAAGAATATCGTCTGCTTTGCCCGGATCTGCCCGAAGAAAAGTGACCGCCCTATGAACACACAAAAGAATTCCGGATCATCAATGGAGGTATCTGCCATGGAAACCGAAAAACCGCAAACCGCACCCATTCTCAACATTGCCTGGACGCGCTACGCACAATTGAATGCTGTGTCGCAGCGACGCTCGCGTGCTCACAAACGACTGCGGATCTGGATTGCAGTATTAGGGATATTGGCAACCTTGTTTGCTATCCTGACCCAGGTATTCTTTTCAGATCCTAATACGGCTTCACTCGCAGGGCTTGTGGTCAAAACCCTATTTATAGCCACGCCCATCATTGCATCCCTGCTTGCTGCGTTTGGCACCCGGGCATTCAAAAACGGCGACTGGTTGATCACACGTGCCGCCGCGGAAGAGTATTTGAAGGAAATCTATTTCTACCGAACGATTTTACAGAAAAAGCAGTCCCGCAGAACTTATCTGGAAAAGCGAATCAATGAAATCCAAAAACAACTCTATCGCGGGTTAGGCGGCGAACTTGCTTTCAAACCTTATGAAGGTCCAATCCCTCCTTACTTCAATCCCGAAAATCCGGATAGTGATCCCGGTTTCCAAGATTTAAGTGGAGAGGAATATTTCAAGTACAGATTGGAAGACCAGCTACGCTGGCATCATAAAGAGGTCAATGAATACAAACGCGAGCGTGGTTTCCTGACTTTTCTAGTTCTGGCCTTCGGAGGATTGGGATCATTCCTCGCCGCCTGGGGCGGGGACTGGGGTATTTGGGTCGCGCTCACTGCATCCATCACTGCCGCACTGGTTGGCTGGCAGGAGTTAAGGAATGTTGACGTCGTGATCAAGAATTACAGCAAGGTTATTCTCGAGCTGACCAGCCTCTATGATCACTGGCTCAACCTTGAGCCTGAAGAACGCACAAACGCTGAGTTTTATAAAGTCGTGCGTGGCTGCGAAGATGTGCTGTGGGCACAGAATACGGAATATATCAAGTCCATGCAAGAGGCGCTCAAGGATGCCAGCCTGGAGGAAGAGGCGAGTCTTGTTAACCGGGTCATCAAAGAATCAGTCGAATCGGCTGCGCGCACAAAACAGGCCATGCGTGATGATCTTATTGATTTCACACGCGAAACTCTGCAGAAGGAAGAAGAAAAAATTGACGAGACCTTCAAAGCCACGCTCGGTACGCTTGCCGAGGAAGCCTCCTCCGAGATCGTGCAGAAGGAACTCGAAGCGATGAGCAGGGCGGTCGTCGAAACAGCCGAAAACATACTGGAGCGCGCTTCGGAATTCAAGTCATCCCTGGTGCAGATCGCCGAGGAGTTCGCTCACGTTGATGTCGGAAGAGATACATCCAAGGAAGAACTCAACGCCATCCTTGCCCGTTATCCCAGGACAAACGAAGTCAAGGGATAAACGGGATCACATGCGTTTACAGAGTTTATTTCGAAAAAAGAAAGAGGAGCCCGCGATGTCATCCACTCCTGGCATACCTGCTTCACAGGAAGCACAGCAAGTACCGCAAGCCGCCGCGCAGACTCAACCCGCTACCGAATCACCTAGGCAAGCGGCGCCTCAAGTTGTGGCGGAGGCGCTCAAAAAGATCGCACCCGAGGTGAAGACTCTGGATATCGAAACGAAGACACAGACGACGTCCGGCGCTGTCCGCCCGGAGGTGCGTCCGCATGCGTTCGTGATCATGCCCTTTGGGAAGAAAAAGGGCGGCGATGGATCTCTTTACGATTTCAACGCGATCTACTCGCAGTTGATCAAACCCGCGCTCGAGATAGCGGGCTTCGAGGCCTTCCGCGCCGACGAGGAAACCACCAGCGGCGACATCCTGACCGACATGTTCCAGGAACTGCTACTGGCAGATCTTTGCATCGCCGATATGAGCATCGACAATGCCAATGTATTCTACGAACTTGGCATTCGGCATGCCTTCCGCAAGCGCGGCATCGTGCACATCCAGGCCGGGCGCGCCTACATGCCGTTCGATGTTTTCAACGTCCGTACGATCCCCTATCACATCACACCGGAAGGCGTCCCGGATCCGGAATTCCTGGAAAAGGACAGGATGGCGGTATCGCGCGTGACGCGCGATACCTGGGCTTCAGATATCGACGCGATCCACAGTCCGATTTTCAATCTGCTCGAGGGCTTGACCGAACCGGATCGCAAAGCGCTGCGCACGCCGCTCGCGACCGGGTTCTGGCGTGAATACAACGAGTGGAAGGAACGCGTCACGATCGCGCAGCGCCAAAAACGGATTGGTGACATCCTTTTACTGACCGAAGAGATCAGCAACCCGCTGATCAAAGAGGAGGCGATCGGCGAGGCCGGACAGGCGCTCAAGAATATGGGGCGCAACGAACTGGCACTGGTCCAATATCGCAAGGGACTGGAAGTAAACTCGAGGAACCTCACGTTCAGACGGGAAGAGGCCTTCAACCTCAACCGCCTGCAGCGCGTGGATGAAGCCATCGTCAAGCTCGAAAGCCTGCTGGCAGATGTCCCCCACGATATCGAGGCGATCTCTTATCTCGGGCGCATCTACAAGGAAATGTGGCGCGATTCCTGGAAGTGGGTCGAGGAGCAGGATCTGCGCCTCAAAACAGCCTTCGAATCGTATCATTGGCTGCTCAAGTCGTTCGAGACCTATCTGAAAGGATATCGTCGGGACCTGGATCAGATCTATCCCGGTGTGAACGCGCTTACCCTTGGGACGATCCTGGTGCACCTGGCAGATCAGTTCGATGACAAGACCCAGCCCGATCCGGAAATCACCTGGGTCCGTGAGAACCTGCCCGATCTACGCGGCTCACTGATCTTTGCGCTGGAATCACAGGCACGCAACGAGGCGGCGGATTACTGGACGCTGGTCTCCCTGGCCGAACTGCGCGTCCTCACAGCAGAGGTCACTCAACAAGTCACGCGTGCCTATCGCAAGGCATTGACCGCCTCCCGCCGCAACCAGTTCTACCTGCAATCGTCGCTCGCCCAACTTGAGATGCTAAAGTCATTGGACATGTGCTGTGATTTCGTGGAGGCAGGCATCAATGTGATCAACGAAGAATTACGGCGTATCCGTAAGGAAAAAGCTGCCGAAGAGAAAGTTGCCGAGAAAAAGAAAGCTGAAGTTACTGTCCAGAAACAACCAGCAGGACCGGAGGGCATGGTGCTGCTCTTCACCGGCTATATGATCAATAACCCCGGGAAGAAGGAAAACCAATTCCCGCCGGAGAAGGAAAAGGATATCCGGGAAGCCATCAATGCTGTGCTCTATAAATACAATGCCGGCCCGGATGACCTGGCTGTCACAACGGGTATGGATGCGGGCAGCGAGATCATCTTTGTGGAATGTTGTATCGAACGTGGGATACCGGTGCAGGCATACTTCCCTCTTTCCGAAGCACCTTATGTGCGGGATTTTGTCAGCCCCGGCGGCGAGCAGTGGGTGGAACGTTTTTACAAGATGCGCAACCATCCACTTGTGGATGAATATTATCAGCCGGATTGTGTCGGGCTGCCCAAACAGGGAGATAACATCCACGAGCGGAACAACCGCTGGGCGTTGTACTCGGCATTGACACGCGGCATCGACAAAGTTCGTCTCATCGCGCTGTGGGATGGGAAAGGTGACGCCTGTCCGGACCTCGACGCGCATTTGGTCAAGCACATGGTGGGACTGATGCGCGACACAGGCGGTATGATCGAACATATCAACCCCATGAAGCTCTCTCGTGTGATCTCACAAAACACCATGGATGCAATTCATAAAAGGTTAGCTTCCATAGAAGAAGAAAATCAACCAAAGAAGCCGGCGACTCGCAAGAAGAAGTAATTTAATAGCAAGGGGATTTCCAGGAAACAGGATGCCCGCTGATTATTCAGCGGGCATCATAATATCGCCGATCTTCTCTTTTGGGTAAGGCCAGAGCTCGCCCTTGATTCCTTTGGCAAGATAAAAATCGCCAGCGCGTACCGTTTCGTTCCCTTCCAGCGTGGCGACAGTCACTTCGCGGTCGGGATCGCCGGTGATATCTGTCAACGGGACCAAAAGCGTGATGGCTTTCTTGACACAATAGCCAGGACGGATAATGATGTAACTTTCTTCGAAGATCAATGGGTCAATGGGCCAGTAATCATCCGGAGTTTCAACTTCGCTCACCAGAAAGTCTCCCTTGCGTGCAGTGATTTGCATGCCCCAGGGCGTGTTGATCTCCATTGTCTGAGCCTCATTTGGAGCAGGAAAAAACGGGATCACCCGCCGTTCCACTGTACTTCGATAAGGTTTGAAGTTCAGTGTTTCCAATATGGGATCGCTGGAAGTAATAAGAAGTGGTTCACTCATAAGCTTGATAATTGGCATTCTACCATAGCGACAAATGGCGAGCGTTGCAGGTTTAGGACATATGTCTGTACCCAATGTGTTGCAGAGGCCCTGTAACGTATGCTATAAATGCGGCGTCTATGTGTGAAACACTTTGGAGGTATGGATATGAAACATCCCTTTAACCGTATTACAACTGTATTGCTGTTCATTTCAAGCCTGATGCTGGCTTGTTCACTGACACTCCCTGCTACTTCTTCACCCGAAACTAAATATCGTTACGATAACCTGCCGGACAAAGCCAATGAAAGCCAGGCCGTTTCCGAGTACCGCGCCATCTCGAAATGGGACACACTGGATATCACATATTTCTTTGAGAATGGAACCGATCAACTCGACGGAAATATCGAGCATGACTTGATCAGGCGGGCCTTTGCCCTGTGGAGCGAGCAAACCCCACTGACATTCGCGGAAGTATCCAACCGTGCAGAGGCAGATATCCTGGTCGCCTGGGGGGTGAGAAATCATGGAGATGGCGATCCGTTCGATGGGCCGGGCGATGTGCTTGCGCATGCCTCTTTTCCAAATCCCTATGACAACGATCAGGTAATCCTGCATTTCGATGACGAAGAGCGCTGGGTGGATAGCGAAACCCGCAATGTGGATCTACTCACCGTTGCCGCGCATGAGATCGGTCATACGTTGGGACTGGCACACAGCAGCGACTCTGATGCATTGATGTACGCCGCTTATAGCGGACCGCATCGTTCTCTCAGCGAGGATGACATCGCTGGCATCCAGGCTATCTATGGCATGACAAGCGATCCGGAACCGCCCCCCGAAGCTCCTTCGCAGGATGCAACCCCTCCTCCGGCGGAAGGGCAGGATTCGGATGGAGATGGGATTGGCGACCAGGATGAAGTGCTGGTCACCGGCACCGATCCAAACATTGCTGATAGCGACAACGACGGATTGGGGGACGGCGTGGAAGTGACCAATCGCATGAATCCGCTTGATCCCGACATGGATAAGGATGGCGTGAGCGACGGGCAGGAAGTATCTCAGGGAACGGATCCCTTCTTCCCCGAGCAGGCAGACGTCCCTGCTGAGCTGGAAGATGAGGTCAGTGACTTTCTGACGCGCGCCATCGAGCTGCAGATCGAAGCGTATCGAAATGGCGATGCTTCCATCGCGTCGCCTATCATGACCGGCACCATCCTGGAGAATCTGTCGTCCGACATTGATTCCCTCAACCAGCAGGGATTGGTCTCTATTTCGGAAATCGATTACTATGAAAGTTACATCGACGATATCCGGGTGATCAGCAATACACATCTGGAAGTAGACACCTGCGAAGTGTGGACGACGAACACCTACAACCGGGCAGACGGTCAACTGGTAGACAACCAGGGGCCCAATCTGCTGCCGCAAACCATCACCATCGAACATGTGGACGGGAGCTGGTTCATCACTACAGTGGACTTCTTCGAGGCGCCTGCGTTTTGCCACTAGGACAACAGTAAACAATCGCTCTTCCCTTTTTACCCAAAAGTGTCATGGAATCGATCAATGTCAACTGATCTTGAAACAACTATAAACAAGTTGGTCGATACACTTGCCCGCCACAAATCAGTCCGTGCAATCGGAGTGAGTGGAGGCGAGCGTCCCTTTCCTGGACCCGGCGAAGGCGATATTGACATCTTCGTCTACTGCGCCGAAATTCCCACCTGTAACGAACGGCAGGAAATATTGACGTCACTGCAAGGGGAGGTCGAACAAGTTGAAATCGGAAAGCTCGAAAGCGGACACTGGGGGCAAGGTGATTGCCTGTTCATTGCAGGCGTGGAAACCTGGCTGCTGTATTTTACAGTCGCTGAAGCCCGCGCCGAGTTGGAAGCGATCCTTGCCGGGAAATATCCGGGGCGACTGGACAGTTACTATTATCCCATTGGTCGTTGTGCGATGTGGAAGACCATGCGGGAGCTGTACGACCCGGATGGCGTTCTGGGATCCTTCAAACAGGAACTAGCAGACTATCCCGAAGAATTGCAACTGAAAGTTGTTGATCATCATTTGAGTGCTCTCGAAGATGTGGAAGACATCGAACGAGCCGTAGGTCGCAAAGACGTGTTTTTCTTTCACTTTGCAATGGACCTTGCATTAGACCATTTCCTGCAAGCTTTGTTTGCATTGAACAAGGAATACTTCCCAAGCCGAAAACGCTCGGAGATGTATTTACGAGGTTTCAAAGTCAAACCCGCGGGCTGCGAGCAGCGCTTGCGAGAAGTGGTCGCTTTGGGTGGAAAAGCAGAGACACTGGAGCAGGCTTATGAGATCTGGAGTGACCTGGTATGCGACCTAAAATCGGTGGTAGAGAATTGACAACTGATGAAGAAAGTCGTCGCACTTGTTCTATTCCTGAGTCTATGTACTGCCTGTACTCAGTCAACTATTCCTGTCAATGCAGCCACTCCTGGTCCTGTCACCTTTGCTACGGCAACGCAATTCACAGGTCAAATTTCGATTGAACACGCACAGATCATCCATTATGACATTGCAGGCTCAACAGCAGACGAACTCCGCGCTTCAATGAACCAGTTACGTCCCAACGATCCCTATGACGGCAATAAACCCGTCGACTCGTACACAGATTGGTACATCTCGTGGAACTGGCCCGGCTATGGAACGGAAAACTGCGATCTATCCGCCGCCAATGTCACATACACGATAAGCATTACTATGCCGCGTTGGATACCCCCTGCTGATGCTTCGCCCGAATTGATCGCCAAATGGGAAAGATATATCCAAAGCCTCACATTCCACGAAAAGGGACATGTGACCAACATTGTTTACAACTATCTGAGTGTAAAGACCGCTATACAGAATGCAAGCTGCCTGACAGCGGAGGCAGAAGCACAGAAAGCGCTCGACGCATTGCGGGAATTCGATGCAAGCTACGACAACGAGACAGATCACGGAGAGACCCAGAGTGCGGTGTTCCCCTGATGTGGCTATGGTTTACTCACATTCTGCCATTCGAAAAACTGCCAGATAAGCATGTAATACCTGTGGGACTCACCACATCCATATACGTATGAACAACCTTAGAACTATCGAAAAAATGATCGAACCGCAAACCGCCATCGAAGGCGCGGGCGTCAAGCTGCGCCGCTCCATTGCGCCGCGCGTCAGTAACGAATTTGACCCCTTCCTGCTCTTCGACCATTTCGCCTTCAATGATCCCCTCGAAGGCCCCATCCGCGGCTTTCCCTATCATCCGCATCGCGGCATCGAGACCGTCACCTACATGCTCGAAGGCTCTACAAGTCATCGCGACAGCCTCGGCAACTCAGGCCTGATCGGCCCCGGCGACGTGCAGTGGATGAGTTCCGGGCGCGGGATCCTGCATGAAGAAATGCCCCGCAGAGGCCCCAGTGGAAACATTTATGGCTTCCAACTCTGGGTGAATCTGCCCTCTCATCTCAAAATGTCCGAGCCGCGTTATCAGGAAGTGGCAGCCTCCACAATTCCCACATACGAAAAGGATGGGGTCAGGATCCGCGTCGTGGCGGGGACTGTGGATAATGTCACGGGTCCCGTCGTTGATATCGCTGCCTCGCCCCTCTACCTGGACCTTCAGCTGGCTCCCGATCAGGAATGGACTCAGCCCATCCCCAGCGGGCACACCGCGCTTGTTTACGTCTTCGAGGGGGAAGGAGTCTTCTCCGGGCAGACCGTTGAGTCCGTGAAACTGCTCAAGTTCACAGAGGGCGATCATATCCATATCAAGACGGAAAACAATCCCGTGCGCTTCATGCTCATGGCCGGCGCGCCGTTCAAGGAACCGATCGTCCCCTACGGTCCCTTCGTGATGAACACGATCGAAGAGATCAAGGAGACATTGGCTGAACTCCGTAACGGTACGTTTATCAAAACGTAAGGGCGGGATGACCCCGCCCCTACAATGTATAATCCCTGCGTTTGGATATTCTTTTGAAAAGGAATAACACATGACGCAGGTTTTTTATGGTCCCCGCCTGGCCAAAGAAGGCAAACTCCGTGTTGGCTGTTCGGCCGCGATCTTCGACGAACACAAACGAATTCTCCTCACCCGCCGCGCCGACAACGGTCAGTGGTGCCTGCCAAGCGGACTCATGGAATCAGGTGAGTCCGCGGCCGAGGCGTGCGAGCGGGAGGTTTTCGAGGAAACCGGTCTGAAAGTCCGCGTGAAGCGTTTGGTCGGCGTCTACAGTTACCCCGATCAGTTGGTCGTCTACCCAGATGGGAACAAAGCCCACATCGTCGCCTTGCATTTCGAAGCTGAGGTCGGTAGCGGCGAGCTGGGCTTGAGCGACGAAACGACCGATTTCGGTTATTTCACGCTGGAGGAAATGCAGGATATGGAACTCCTCGGCAGGCACAAAGAACGTATCATCGATACACTTGGAAATTATCCGCAAGCCCTGATAAAATAAGAACTATGCAAGACCGGGGGATCTTTTTATGTAGGCGTTATTCTTTCCTCGTAGCCAAGCTCTGTTAAATTTAATAAGTGGAGAAGGGATATCTACAATGCTTAATGGCGTTGAGCTAAATCAAATATACCTGTTTATCATTCTGGCGGGGGCTATCGTTTTACTGTTCACGGAATGGCTCCGAATAGACTTGACTGCGATATTGATTATTGTGGCGCTCGGGCTGACTGGCGTACTTGCTCCGGAAGGCGCGCTCTCCGGTTTCGGCAGTGAACCAGCGATCATATTGGCAGCCATGTTTGTGCTCAGTGGAGCGCTATCTCACACCGGGTTGTCAGAACGGCTGGGGAATTGGATCAAACTGCTGGCAGGCAAAAGCTTCGAGCGCATCATCCTGGTAGTCATGCCGGCAGTCGCCCTTTTATCGGCCTTCGTCGGTCACGTAGCATTAACGGCCATCATGCTCCCGATCATGTTAAATATCTCCCGGGAAAACGAGATCCCGCCATCGAAGTTGCTAATCCCGATGGCCTTTGCCGCCTCGCTGGGTACCGCCATTGCGCTGATCGGCGCGCCGGCGTTTCTTGTGGCGAATGGATTGCTGACCCAGGCAGGACAAGCTGGCCTGGGGATCTTTTCCATTGCACCGATCGGGCTGGTGTTGTCATTGGTGGGAGCTTTCTACTTCCTGTTTGCCGGAAGATTCCTGCTCCCTGACCGCCAGGGAACCGATGAATCCGTCGATCATTTTCGTCTGGATGGATATTATACGGAACTGGTTCTCCTGCCCGATTCGCCGCTGATCGGAAAAACGATCCAGGAAGTGGAGGAGCAGGAGCCAGCTGAGTTCAAGGTATCTGCCTGGTATCGCAATAGCCGGCCGCGCGAGAAACCCTACGGCACCAAGAAAACCCAGGCAGGGGATGTGCTTGTCATCCGTACGAACCCCGATAAAATAGCGACGATTGACAAGGAGCCTGGTGTTGCGATCCAGCCATTGGAAAAATACAGAGAGACATTTTCAGCCTCCCAGGAAAACGAAACAACCAGGGAAGATTTATCCGAGCGGCTCGTGCAATCTGTCGTTGCCCCACGCTCAGAACTGATTGGCAGAACCATTGGAAGGATTAATTTTATTGACAACTATGGCGTCATCATCGTCGGAGTATGGAGGCGCAAAGGCTGGCTGCGAACGGAATTATCGCGCGTGAAACTCCGCGAAGGGGATGTGCTGGTGATGACGGGCGATCCCGATTCGATCAGGCGGATCTCAGAAGACCGGTCCTTTTTGCTGCTCGTACCGTTCCGCGGGGAACCCAAACCTGCTCATCGGGCACGGCTGGCCGGGATCATCATGATCCTGTCCATACTTCTCGCAGCATTCAGTGTCGTTCCTGTTGAAGTCGCTTTTCTCGCCGGTGCACTCGTGATGATACTCAGCGGCTGCATATCCACCCAACAGGCTTATCAGTCCATCGATGCACGGATTTACATATTTATCGCCGGCGCCATTCCGCTGGGTCTGGCGATGCAGGAGACTGGCACGGCCAACCTGCTGGCCGGTTGGCTGCAGGGACTGGTGTCTGGATGGGAAATCCATTGGATCCTATTGGCACTCTTTATTGTCACGGGACTTGTTACCCAGGTGATGTCTGACGCTGGAACCACTGCGCTCTTCGGACCGATCGCGATCGCCCTGGCGCGCAGCCTGGACCTTCCGCCCGAACCGTTTGTGGTGGCAGTGGCAATGGCCGCGGTCACATCCTTCTTTACTCCCATAGGGCACCACGGAAACTTATTGATCTATGGCCCCGGCCATTATCAATTCTCAGACTTCGTGCGGGTGGGCGTTCCGCTCACGTTGATCGTCGCAGTGATCGTTTCATTTATGGCTCCCATCCTGTGGCCCGGCTAGAAAAACATCTCAGCTACGCGCCGAACGCAACAGAGACGAATTTTCGGCCACAGCAGTGAGCATCCTGTTTGCATCTTTGGTGTTGAGAATTGCAAAAGACCAAACATTACTTGTGGAGGAGACAATATGCTCGCTAAAATTTCAGAGACGTTCAAAAAGTACGCAAACGGCTGGCTGGTACTGGTATTGTTTGCCGGGGAGATGCTTTTCAACGCAGTTATTCTGCCAAACCAACAGGCAAAGATCGAGGCAGCTTCCGGCGGAGTTGGGCCCATTGACCTGCAGCTTTTTTACACGCCTGAAAAAGTCTATTCCATGGTCGCAGCTTATGGCGAGGCAGGCCGTGCCAGTTATCGCACCTTTGAACTGACAGGCGATATCGTCTATCCAATTGTTTACACGTTGTTCTTTGCCCTGCTGGTCACCTGGCTTTTCCAGAGAGGCTTTTCCAGCGACAGCCGGATGCAAAGCCTGAATGTTGTTCCTCTGGGCGCCTGGTTATTTGACCTGTTTGAAAATCTTGGGATTGTGAGCATGCTTTCCATCTATCCATCCACCCCTGCCGTGCTGGCATGGATCACTGCAATATTTACGCTGGTCAAGTGGCTGTTTGCCGGCGCGACAATCATTCTGATTTTGATTGGACTTGCAATGGCTCTAAAAAACGGATTCAAAAAGCAGGGTGCTCTCAACCTTGCTAAGGCTTAAAACCTTCGCAAGGTTAAATCCTTTTCCACCAGACCCCTGTACATTCAGGCAGGATGATCCAGTTGTTTTGCCTGACCCGATCCCCTAACTCATCTCCGAAGAAAAAGCGTGAGAGATAATCGGCTTCGTCGATCGAATCGAACTGATAATCTGTACGGATCCACTTGGACCGGAACCCATTAACGTTCAGCCAATCATACGTCGATTCGACCGGCTTCACGCGGACTGGCGTTTCACTCCCGGTACCCAACGTTTCGAACAGGATGATCATCCCGTCCTTGCGAAGGACACGCTGCATTTCAGCCAGCCATTTATCCAATTCCTGATTGGCATGTTCGGGGTTCCACACGGCGAGATAATTTACACTCCAACCCGAGATGACCAGATCTGCAGAATGATCCTGCACGGGTAACTGGCGATGGTCTGCTACATCCACCTGCCAGTTGGCAAGTCCGCTTTTAAGGAGCTTTTCCCGGCAAACGCGCAGCATCTCGCTGGAGACATCAAACGCCCGAACGGACTTGACGCGTGGGACAAGCAGCAGTGTGAGGCGTCCGGTGCCGGCACCGAGATCAAGGACATCCAAACCATCCATGTCTATGTCTATGATCTCAACAATCGCCCGCGCGATGTTTCCCTGATAATCCTCACGTGCGATCAAAGCTTCGTACTCATTCCCGTGATGGGCATAGACGGTTTTGTTATCGGGCATCCTTCTCCTGGTGATGGAGGCAATTGTAGCAGATTTGAAATTCGCCAGAAACAGTTCTCAGGAACGGCATACCTAAACTGTCCATGTGGTAAATTATGAGACATCCTGCCTTTTAGAGGTATCTTATGGACAATCAAATTGGGACTCAATTCGATTTCTGGCTCGGCGAATGGGACGTGACCTGGGGCGAAGATGGAAAAGGGACCAACCGCATCGCGCGTATCCTCGATGGAAAGATCATTCAGGAAAATTTCAATACATCGGAGTTTCAAGGGATCAGTGTCTCATCTTACGACCCCGAACGCAGACTGTGGTGCCAGACCTGGGTGGATAGCAACGGTACATACCTTGATTTCACAGGCAAATTTGAAGACGGCAAAATGATTCTTGCACGTGATGCGATCGTCAAAGGCGAGGCGTGCAAACAACGAATGGTCTGGTATGACATTCAGGATAACAAACTCGAATGGAACTGGGAACGCTCCGATGATGGTGGAAGCACCTGGCGCGTGCTCTGGCAGATCCATTACACGCGCAAATAAATCAAGCCTGTCTTGATATAATTAGTCTCAACCTTGGAACAGTAGACACGGAGACAGGTAACCAAGTAACCAACCAAACAACTGGCTACTTGCATACGTGTATACTTGCCTACTGTCTTATTCATCCTTCATCCTTTCTCCTTCATCTTTTCCTATGTCTCTTTCTCCCTCTGCACAAAAAGTTCAAGACCAGATCCAAGCCCTCGGTTTCGATTACACCGTGATCGAACACGCCGAATCCACCCGCACCGCGCAGGAAGCCGCCGAGCGCGCCGGCTGCCAACTTGGTCAGATCGTAAAGTCACTAATCTTCAAAGGCAGGGACTCGGGCAAACCGATCCTCGTCCTGACCAGCGGTGCGAACCGCGTCGACGAGAAGCGCATCAGTGAGTACGCAGGCGAAGCCATCGGGCGCGCGGACGCGGATTTCGTGCGAACGGTGACCGGCTTCGCGATCGGAGGCGTGCCGCCTGTCGGTCATCTCCAAAAAATGGAAACCTATCTCGATGAAGACTTTCTGCAATATGGAACCATCTGGGCAGCAGCTGGGACACCCAATGCGATCTTCGAGTTAAAAACAGAGGATCTTGAAAAAATTACGGGCGGAAAGGTCGTAAGGGTAAAGTGAGGGATCGTTTTTACAAAGCATTTACAACCCGGTAAAGCTGCGCTTACTTCCCATGAGTACAATTTCTTCATTCTTGAGGAGTGAAGAATGACAAACAAACACCGGATCATCCTGGCGCTTTGCGCGCTTCTTGTTACTACGCTGTCCTGCGCCCGAACGACGCCATCCCAACTAGAAGATAATACGAGCACGTTGATGCATGATGGCATCGAACGGACATATGTTTTGCATGTGCCGGCATCCTATGATGGGAATGAAGCTGCTGCCCTCGTCCTGAATTTTCACGGCGGTGGAGGCAACGCGGACACTCAAATACAAACAAGTGGATTCAGTGTCCTGGCAGATGAGAAAGGGTTTATCGTTGCGTATCCAAATGGGAGCGGCAGACAGGGCGACAAGCTCCTGACCTGGAATGGCGGGACATGCTGCGGCTATGCGGTCACGAATCAAATCGATGACGTTGGTTTTGTTCGAGCGCTGATTGCAGAAGTTCAATCCAAATACAACATCGATCCGAAACGCATCTACGCGACGGGCATGTCCAATGGCGCGATCATGTCGTATCGGCTTGCCTGCGAGGCATCGGATATATTTGCAGCCGTCGCGCCTGTGGCAGGGACACAAAACTATCCGCACTGCAATCCTGTCCAGCCTGTCTCGGTCATTCACTTTCACGGTACCGACGACAGACATATAGGCTATGACGGTGGCGCAGGGCCAGATTCGCTTGTAGATGTGCCTTTCACATCAGTGAGGGATTCGATTGACTTCTGGCTGAATGCAGATCGATGTGACAGAACGCCGCGTACCGAATCGTTCGAAGATATCCAACACGATGTGTATTCCAACTGTGCATACGGGATGGCCGTTGAATTGTATACAGTCGTTGGCGGGAAACATGCCTGGCCCGGCGGGAACGGTCCCGCGCGGCCTGGAGGCGACGAACCGACACAATCCATTTCCGCAACCGAGATCATCTGGAACTTTTTTGCCGCTCACCCAAAGCCTTGAAAGTTCACCATTCCGCGTTTTGTTCGAATCATGAAAAATGTTTCTTGACACGAATTTGCACGAATTTTTAAAATTTTCGGCTCTTTGGGATTAAGTGGGGTGGACTTGCCACAGAGCGCACAGAGACCTTTGAGAAAAGGCTCAAAAACTCATTTTCTCTGTGGCTTATCCTACCAAATACCAGAGAACCAAATTTTCGCGTAAATTCATGTAAATCGCGGCTAAAGCAGTTGGGCTTTTCTACTTTCCATACACTGAAATTAAGTACGGGATGAGTTTATCCTTTATCCATTTGCAATCAGACATCCTTTGTCGTAAAATCTTACAAAGTGCCGCATAATTATCTAAACTAAAATTTGGAAATGTAGCCTGCACTTTGCCCCACAGATTTAGTATTTGATGAAATAAGCGGCAATAGACTAACCCAAGGAGGCTGAATGGCTACGACTGTATCCAGACCCGCAGCGGACGCTGTGTCCCGTCCCCTGACCGAGGAAGCGGACTTCCTCCAAATCAAATCTGTTGACCATGTCCACTTTTATGTAGGCAATGCCAAACATGCCATGTATTACTGGTGGAAGGCATTCGGTTTCAAGCCGGTGGCATACTCCGGGCTAGAAACGGGCAACCGCGCTTTTGCTTCGTACGTTCTTGAATCGGGGCAGGCGCGGTTTGTTCTTTCTGCGGCATATGCGCCCACCCATGAGATCGCCGCGCATCATCTGGTGCATGGCGACGGTGTAAAAATGATCGCTTTGGAAGTGGATGATGTTGAAAAGGCATGGCAGGCAACAACTTCACGCGGCGGCAAATCGGCATGGGCGCCGCGCGAAGAGAAGGATGAGCAGGGCATCTACCGAACTTCTGCAATTTACACCTACGGTGAAACCTTGCATGTTTTTGTTGATCGCGATGACTACAAGGGTATCTTTGCGCCCACATACAAGCCCATTCACTACGAGGCTGAGTCAACCGGGCTCGCAGCTGTTGACCACATGGTCGGCAACGTGCAGCTTGGCAAGATGAATCACTGGGTCAATTTTTATCACCAGGTGATGGGCTTCCGGCAGTTGCTACACTTCGATGACAAAGACATTTCCACCGAATATTCCGCGCTCATGTCTAAGGTGATGCAGAACGGAAATGGACGCGTCAAATTCCCGATCAATGAACCGGCCGAGGGACGCCGCAAGAGCCAGATCGAAGAGTATCTTGATTACTATCTCTCGCCCGGCGTTCAACACATTGCTATCATCACAGGGAACATTCTCGAAACGGTGGAGAAACTCCGCCAGCGCGGCGTCGAATTCCTGCGCGTGCCGGATACCTACTACGAAATGCTCCCGGACCGCGTGGGCAAGATCAAGGAAGATATGAAAGCCATCCATGATCTCGGCATTCTGGTGGACCGCGACGATGAAGGTTATCTCCTGCAGATCTTCACGCGCCCCATTCAGGACCGCCCCACCATG
>DASTJG010000191.1:0-3772 GCA_035716785.1 Anaerolineales bacterium | reverse complement strand
CAACAGGCTTTCGAGCAAACTGCCCCAGGGGAAGTTGACTGTGATGTGCGAGACTAGTCCATGCAATTCACGCGGCAGATCTTGCGCGCGGGCAATGACGAACAGCATATTTTTTAATTTTGCCTGCGAATGTTCGCGCAGATTTTCACGGCACGCGTCCACGCCGATGATGAACCAGTCCGGATGCCCCTCGGCGAGGGTACGCGCGTAGCGGCCGTCACCCGTTCCCAGGTCCAGAATGATGTGATTGTAGTTTGCGAGTCGTTCCTTCCATCCGTTCAAATCCAAGTCAAGGGACTTTCTGCCCCGAATCGTTTCCATGAGAAACCTCCATTCTGTCGAGTTGATGAATTGAGACAGAATGGAGCGGGGCGGACCGCGCGCAAACGCGAAGAGACGGCCCCTTGCGGGTCAGGCACCGTCCAGGTCGTCTGGTGTAGGTTTTTTACGAGTTAGGGGAAATACAAAAAGGCGCCAGAGGCGCCTGCAGAGAAAATGTCTCTGCTGGGTAAAGTCTTAGCAGGGTGGTCGTGCGGTGTTCATGCAAAAATTTTAGCACGAACTTTTACGGGTGAATATTAGAGTTTGATTTGTAAAATAGGGGCGAGGCGCTTCGCAGCCTCGCCCCTCCATCTATCATTTATCCGCAAGTTTGATCGCCACTTCGATTTTCCACTTTGACTTGCGCGGCTCGATCTTGGGATCGGTGAGATAGGTTTCGTAGCGTGAGCGGAAGTTATCGCCCTGTGCGGTGTCCCAGCGATCGAAGTCCATGCCCTGAGCGCGTACCCATTCGATCAGAGCTCTGTTTCCCGAGATGCCACCACCTGAATAAACCAGGCTTGCATAGTGCCCCGCCGGGAGGACACCTGCTTTCACTTCGCCGTCATCAGGCAAAGTCTTGTGGACCGGGAAACCGAATTCAATGTCCATAAAGCCGCGCATGTCAATGACGTGGTAGCGCAGAAAAGGCGGACCTGCTGGTATGATCTTGTGCTCGTCGATCCAGGTATTCATCTTATCGCTCAGTGTCCCAATCACTTTGGACATACCTTTGAACGGTGCAATGGTGCGAATGCCCATGTAGGCTTGTTCGGATCGCGTATCAATTTTGGGTTTACCGATAGTTGTCATTTTGGCTCCCTGGATAATCACTGATAGAGTGGTGTTTACTTGAACAGCCAGACGATCTCCCATTTGGCATCGGGCCCGGGCGCGCTGTACCAGACTTCGCGCGGTGGCTGGACGGCTTCAAAGCCGTTCTTTTGGATCCAATCAGCGGCGGCATCGTAGGCGCCAAGCAGTTCGGGGTAATGACATTGTTCGCCACGGAGGATCACACATGCTGCCTGGCCGCCATCCAATTGCTTGACTTCGATGTTATCGCGGTTTTCGACACGTCCGTCTACGGCGAGGCAGGTTTCCACTGGACCATCCTCCTTTTCGCTGACAGGTCCGTGATAGATGCCAAAGGGGGCGCCCGGTGTGCGCGCATCATAATCCTTTGCCAGGGAGAATAGCGCACCAATGTCTTTTTCCTGCTGCTTGCCAAGCCCGTCCACTGTATGACGACGCGTAATGCTGACGATCTGCTGGGTTGGAATTTCCTTTACACTCACTTCGAGATTCATGGCATTTGCCTCCGGTTTTAATTGTTGGGTAAATTGACGAGCCAGTTCTTTGATCTGCTCGAGCTGCCTGCTGCGCAGCTCCAGGTGCTGGCGCACGAGCAATTCGGCTTGCGCCTGAGAAACCGGGGTCACTGCGAGCACCCTGCGGATGGTTGCCAGCGGCATATCCATATCGCGCATGTTCCGGATCATGCGCGCGCTCGTGAGCTGATCTGCGCCATAGTAACGGTAGCCAGACTGAGGGTCGATATGAAGCGGTCGTAAAATACCCAGTTGAGCGTAGAGCCGCAACGCTTTGATGGAGAGCCTGGTCATATTGGCAAACGTTCCAATGGAAAGCAGATCCTTTGGCTGGTCCATACCGGCAGTATACAGTCTTCCCAAGGGGAAGAGTCGAGAGGAAATCAAGCTGTCCAAGGCAAATGTGATTTGAAAGGAGAGGTGATCCGCATACCCAGATCGTTCGAGTAGCAGTATAGCTTGCTTTCCAAAGAGAAACATCCGAAGCCTCGATCAAGGCTTCGGATGTTGAATACGAGCGAATGAGTGTAAGTCTCAGGTATCTTGTTGTGAGATCTCTTTCACGACTTCACCGGTTTTATCAGGCTCATCCAGACGGGTGGCTACATCGGCCTGCGAGATAATGCCCACAAGCTTCATGTTCTCCTCCACAACGGGGATGCGCCGTAGTTGATATTGAGACATGGCATTCATGGCTTGCTCAACATCATCATCAGTAAAGCAGGTGACCAGTTTCTTCGACATCACATCGTTCACTTTTGTCGTTTGTGGGTCGAGCCCTGCGGCGATCGCTTTCACGACCAGGTCTCGATCGGTGACAATGCCGACCAAGGTCTTACTCTGTTCATTGTCTACAATCAGAATGGGACCAATGTCTTCTGTTTTCATCAAGCGCGCCACTTCTGTCACTGTGTTTGCTGGTGTACCTACCACCAGGTCCTGCGTCATGATATCGCTACACTTTGTCATAAGAATCTCCTTCTCTATGAGTTGATCCATTAAAAAGATTATTACCGATATGATTGGGGAGGAGGCAAAGCCCGCCTGTTTCCACCGAGCAGGAACGTCAGGATCACACCTGCCACAAATCCGCCGATATGAGCCATGTACGCCACACCGCCACCTTCTGTCTGAGAGGAAGCCGTGAACACACTGATCTGGCTGAAGATCTGAATAACAATCCAGAAGCCAATCACGATCAATGCGGACATGGGCGTGACAACACGCCCAAGTAAAACATTGACTCGTCCACGCGGAAACATTACCAGATAGGCGCCCAGCACACCGGCGATCGCTCCGGAGGCGCCCAGGTTTGGAACGCTCGAGTCCATGTTAAAAGCCATTTGTGCGAAGGTTGCGCCCAAGCCACACAGGATGTAAAAAACGAGGAACAACCCGTGCCCCAAACGATCTTCCACGTTATCGCCAAAGATCCATAAATAGAGCATATTACCCAACAAATGGGCCCAGCCCGCGTGCATAAACATGGACGTAAAAAGTGTCACAAACTCCCCAACAGGGTCAGCCAGGAAACGACCGGGCACGAATGCCCACCGCTCGATAAACGCCTCTCCGTTAGTGAGTTCCAAAAGGAAAAACAACACGTTGATAGCAATCAGGACATAGGTAACAATTGGGGTAAGTCTGCGCCCACTATCATCATCGCCGATTGGTAGCATATACTCTCCTCTCCGTGAGTTAAATGGACAGAAATTTACAGGCCCCTTATGATAGATATAACGTCCCTCTGAAAAAATTGTTATTTAGGACAGCCGGTTTGCGCCGCTTTCTCGGCCGGGACCTGCTTCCGTTTGTGGATATTTTCTCATCTTTGAGCGAATTAGAAAACACCCAAGGCCTTTTGGCCCGGGTGTTTTCCAGTATCAACCAAAATCTTATTGCTGAGCGAGGGTGAGCATTACACCATTTTGTGACGGATCATATAATAGAAGCCCCTCTTCCGTTTGATTGGCGGGAAGTCCTGCCTGGTCCACGCGCGCGCTGACCTCATCCAATGCTTTTTGATCGGGCAGCTCGACAGTGAAGTGACGTAGCCCCGCCGCGTCCGCGGGAGGCGGGGGAGCGCCCTCACCCTGCCAGGTGTTCAGCCCGATGTGATG
>DASTJG010000190.1:0-10319 GCA_035716785.1 Anaerolineales bacterium | reverse complement strand
CCCGATGGCTGCCGCGCAGATCAAGCAGATGGAAGTCAATGCCGCTGAATTTGGGATCACCCTGCACGGCATGACCAGTCCGCACCGCGGCATCGTGCACGTCATTGGTCCCGAGCTTGGGCGTACGCAGCCGGGTATGACTATCGTCTGCGGTGACAGTCACACCGCCACGCATGGAGCCTTCGGTGCCCTTGCCTTTGGCATCGGTACATCTGAAGTGGAACACGTGCTGGCGACGCAGTGCCTGCTCCAAAAGAAACCGAAGACCTGCGAAGTGCGCGTGGATGGAAGATTGCCCAAAGGCGTTTCTGCAAAAGATATTATTCTTGCACTTATTGCGAAGACCGGCGTCGGTGGGGGAACGGGGCATGTCTTCGAGTACACCGGCGAAGCCATTCGCGGACTCAACATGGAACAGCGCATGACGGTCTGCAACATGTCCATCGAGGGCGGGGCGCGGGCCGGCATGATCGCTCCCGATGACACCACCTTCGAGTACCTGCACGGACGTGAGTTTGCGCCCAAAGGTGAAGAGTGGGATAAGGCGCTTGCCCGGTGGAAGTCTTTGCCCACCGACGCGGGCGCAACCTATGACAAATCTGTCACGCTCGACGCTTCTCAACTCGAGCCGATGATCACCTATGGCACGAACCCCGGCATGGGCATGAAGATCACGGACCGCATCCCGACCTTTGATATGTTCAACGATGCATCTCAGCGCGCTGCGTTCGAAAAGGCACTCGTGTATATGGGATTGCAGCCCGGACAATCCCTGCTGGGGCAGAAAGTGGATGTGGTCTTCATCGGTTCCTGCACGAACTCACGTATCTCCGATCTGCGCCTGGCTGCGGCGATGTTGAAGGGACGCAAGGTTGCTGAGGCTACGCGCGTGATGGTTGTCCCCGGCTCGCAGGAAGTAAAGAAACAAGCCGAGCACGAAGGCCTGGATAAGATCTTCAAGGAAGCGGGCGCTGAATGGCGCGAGGCTGGCTGCTCGTTATGCATTTCAATGAATGGTGATACCTTGCTGCCTGGTCAATATGCCGTGTCCACCAGCAACCGCAACTTCGAAGGCCGTCAGGGCAAAGGCGGGCGCACGTTCCTCGCTTCACCATTGACCGCTGCCGCGGCTGCCATCACCGGTCAGGTCACTGACGTGCGTACATTGTTGAGTTGATCATGGTCAACGATCAAGTCTGGAAGCTGCCTGCCGTTGTGGATCGTTTTCTCTCCCATCGCGCCGCAATCCCTCTGGCGCAGGAACAGATCGGTGTGATGATCTCGATCCTCAAGTCGCGCCCGGAACCGGTCGAAAACTTTTTGGACCTGGGCTGCGGTGACGGGATCCTCGGCGCGGCCGTGCTGGGCGAATATCCCTCCAGCCGCGGCGTGCTGGCAGACTTCTCCGAGTCGATGCTCGGGCAGGCGCGTGAGCAGCTCAAGGAATACGCGGGTCGGCTTACTTTTGAGAATCTCGATTACGGCGATCCGGCCTGGGTCGAGCGGATGCAGCAGTATGGTCCGTTCGATGCAATTGTCTCAGGTTATTCCATCCATCATCAGCCCGATGCCCGCAAGCGCAAAATCTACGTAGAGATCTTCTCATTGCTGAAACCCGGTGGCTGGTTCGTCAACATCGAACACATTGCACCGGCTGCTCAACTGGCAACGGACCTGTTCAACGATCACCTCGTCGAAGGTTACTACGTCATCGAACAGCGTAACGGCGGTACCCGGACGCGCACAGAGATGGCAAACGTTTATCTGAACCGCCCAGATAAAGATGCGAACAAGCTTCTATCTGTGGATGTTCAATGTGGCTGGCTGCGCGAGATCGGCTATGAAGAAGTGGACTGCTACTTCCGTATCTATGAACTGGCTGTCTTTGCCGGACGCAGGCCCAAGTAAAACGTAAACAGGTAGACAGGTATTGAGCAAACATGTTTACGTTTTACTTGATACCAGTCTACTTGTATACCTGATACCTAAAGGATAACTATGGCTCAATTCACAACACTTACCTCCCGCGTCGTCGCTCTCCCGGCGAACGATGTGGATACAGATCAGATCATCCCTGCCCGCTTCCTGAAAGTCACGGACAAGAACGGACTTGCCGAGGCGCTGTTCTTCAACTGGCGTTACAACGATGATGGTTCCTCCAAGTCGGACTTTATTCTCAATCAGCCTGGGTCAAAGGGCGCACAGATCCTGTTGGCGGGCGACAACTTCGGCTGCGGGTCGAGCCGTGAACATGCCCCGTGGGCGCTCACCAGCTACGGCTTTCGCGCGGTCATCAGTACCTCGTTTGCAGATATTTTCCGCAACAACTCCTTGAAGAATGGACTTATCCCGATCATTGTCGATCCAGAGACGCACAAAATGCTGTTCGACTATGTCGAAGAAGTGCCGAATGCCGAGTTCACGGTGGACCTGGCTTCACAAACGCTTTCCTTTCCGAATGGGAAGGTCCAGTTCCCGATCGATCCGTTCAGCAAAGCCTGTTTACTAAACGGAGTGGATGAACTTGGGTATATCCTGAACTTTGAAAAAGAGATCGCTGAATTCGAGGCAAAACTTACTTAGCCACAGAGAGCACAGAGACTCTGAGACAAGTTCAAAGAACTCTGTTATCTCTGTGGCTTGAATGGAATCACTATGCAAAAAATCCAAATCTATGACACTACTTTACGGGATGGAACCCAATCCGAAGGCTTCACGCTTTCGAGTAATGACAAGGTCCGTATCGCCCAGCGGCTCGACGATCTAGGCGTCGCATTCATCGAAGGCGGTTGGCCCGGGTCGAACCCAAAGGATGCCGAGTTCTTCGAACGCGCCCGTGACATGGAGTGGAAGAATGCCCTGATCACGGCGTTCGGCTCCACCTGCCGGGTCAAAGGCGGGCCCGAAGACGATGCCAATATCAAGGCGCTGATCGATTCGCATACGCCAGTCTGCACCATTTTCGGCAAAACGTGGACGCTGCACGTCAAGGAAGTTTTGCGTACCACGCTCCAGGATAACCTTCGTATCATCGAGCAGTCTGTCGCGTACCTCAAAGTCAACGGTAAGCGGGTTATCTATGATGCCGAACACTTCTTCGATGGCTACAAAGCCGATCCAGCCTATGCACTTGAGACTCTGAAAGCCGCAATTCGCGGCGGCGCGGAGACGATTGTTTTGTGTGAGACCAATGGCGGGACCCTGCCCTGGGAATTGGAACGTATCATCCGGGAACTCAAGCCTGCTCTTGCACATCCATTCGGGATCCACACCCACAACGACTCAGAGTGCGCGGTCATCAACTCGTTGACCGCTGTGCGCGAGGGCGCGATCCAGGTGCAGGGAACGATCAATGGTGTGGGTGAGCGCTGCGGCAATGTAAACCTCATTTCTGTCATGTCTAATCTTGAACTCAAGATGGGATATCAGTGTCTGCCGGAAGGAAAGCTGAACTGCCTCTACGATCTTTCGCATTTCGTGGCAGAAGTTGCCAATCTTACACCCGATGAACACATGCCCTTTGTCGGTAAGTCTGCATTTGCACATAAAGGCGGAGTCCATGTGGCGGCAATGCGGCGGAGCGCAAAATCGTACCAGCATGTGGAACCGGAACTGGTCGGTAATAAGATGCGTGTGGTTGTTTCTGACCTCTCGGGGCGCGGGAACTTATTGAGCAAAGCGGAAGAACATGGTGTGGAAGTGGAAGGTGAAGAAGTTGTCCCCGTTCTCAACGACATCAAGGAACTGGAGTCACGCGGCTTTTCCTTCGAAGCTGCGGAAGCCTCTGTGACCATGATGCTGAAGCGGCAGGAATACGGTTACAAACCTCCCTTCGAACTGGTGGACTTTTTTGTCAACGTCGAGCATCGCCAGGGACGCGGGATCTTCGCCGAAGCGATGGTCAAGGTGCGGGTGCAGGGCGAATTGCTCCACACCGCCGCGGAAGGGAATGGTCCCGTCAACGCGCTGGACAATGCCCTGCGGAAAGCCCTGCTTCAATATTACCCGCAGCTTGCGAACTTCCATTTGTCTGATTACAAGGTCCGCATCCTGGATTCGGATCATGGCACCGAAGCCGTCACCCGTGTGTTGATCGACACCCGCAACGCCACAAGTCGCTGGAGCACAGTCGGCGCGAGCACGAATATCATCGAAGCCAGCTGGCGCGCCCTGGCGGACTCGGTGGAATACGGTTTGATGGTGGCACATTGAGTAGAGTAAACAAGTAAACACGTAGACAAGTAAACATATGTACCTGTGTACGTGTTTACCTGTCTACATGAATGGGAACAACATGGAATTCAAAATAACCCTTTTACCTGGCGACGGCATCGGTCCTGAAGTGGTCACCGAAGCTGTGCGCGTGCTGGATGTGATCGCTCAGAAATACAACCATACATTTGAATATAAAGAACGTTTGATGGGCGGTTGTTCGATCGATAAATATGGTTCATCGCTCACCGACGAGACTCTCGCCGATTGTCAGTCGGCGGACGCGGTCCTGCTGGGGGCAGTCGGTGGGCCGAAGTGGGATGACCCGACCGCCAAGGATCGCCCGGAGCGCGGGCTGTTGGCCTTGCGCAAAGGACTGGGTGTGTTCGCCAATCTCCGTCCTGTCAAAGTGCACCCGGCCCTGGTGGATGCCTCTCCACTCAAACCGGAAAAGCTCGCAGGTGTGGATATCCTCGTCCTGCGCGAGTTGACCGGCGGTTTGTACTTTGGGCAGAAAGTGCGCGACACAAAAGACGGCTGTGAACGCGCGATCGATACGCTCGAATATTATGACTTCGAGATCAGGCGCATCGTTGAACTGGCGTTCGAGTTAGCGAAGGGCAGAAAGAAAAAAGTTACCTCTGTCGATAAGGCAAATGTTTTGGAATCGTCACGTTTGTGGAGGCAGATCGCAACGCAGATCGGCAAGGCGAACCCGGATATCCAATTGGAGCACGCGCTGGTGGACAGCACCTCCATGAAGCTGGTCACTTCTCCAGCTTCGATGGATGTGGTTGTTACCGAGAACATGTTCGGCGACATTCTCACAGACGAGGCATCCGTGTTGGCGGGGTCGATGGGGATGCTGCCCTCGGCCAGTTTATCGGAAGCAGGCGTCGGGTTGTACGAGCCGATCCACGGGTCCGCGCCCGATATCGCCGGCAAAGGGATCGCCAATCCAGTCGGTACCATTTTGTCCGCGGCCATGCTGTTGCGATATTCCTTGAAGCTGGAAGAGGAAGCTGTCTGCATTGAAGACGCCGTAGATGCGACCATTACCAGCGGCGCGCGCACGGCGGACCTTGGTGGCAAATTAACAACCCGTCAGATGGCGGATGAAATCATCAAACGAACACAGGAGAGTGCATGATGGGAATGGAATCCAAATTTATCTGGATGAATGGAGAGTTAGTGCCGTTCGAGAAGGCGACGGTTCACTTCCTGACGCCAGCCTTGCATTATGGACTGGGAGCTTTTGAAGGCATTCGTTGTTACAACACGCCCAAGGGACCTGCAGTCTTTCGCCTGACCGAACACATGCAGCGCCTGCTGGATTCGATCCACATCCTGGGCGTGCTCGAATTTCCCTACAGCCTTGAGGAACTACGGACAGCCGTGCAGGATACCGTCCGTGCAAACGGATTTTCTGAGTGCTACATTCGCCCGCTGGTTTATATGGGCGATGGTCCGCTGGGGCTGAACCTGGATGCCTCGAAGGCGCGCTTAGGAATCGCTGTTTGGGAATGGGGAGCCTATCTCGGTGAAGAATCCCTGGAAAAGGGTATTCGCATGATGGTGGCTTCGTTCACTCGCCCTCATCCGAATACCACGATGACGAAGGCGAAGATCAGCGGGAACTATCCCAACTCGGTCATGGCAAAAACCCTGGCACTGCGCGCCGGTTTTGACGAAGCCGTCATGCTCGATCCGCAGGGCTACGTCGCGGAATGTACGGGTGAGAATCTTTTCGTCGTGCGGCATGGAAAAATCTATACACCGCATACTGCGACGGTGCTGGAAGGCATCACGCGCGATTCCATTTTCACGATCGCCAAAGATCTGGGCTATGAAATTTTGGAACAGCCGATTTCACGGGACCAGTTGTACATCGCAGATGAGGCGTTTGTATGTGGTACGGCGGCGGAATGTGTTGGTTTAAGTGAAATTGATTTCCGAACGATCGGCGATGGAAAAATGGGTCCCATCACACGCGATATCCAACGCGTCTATCACGAGGCAGTTCACGGCCGGACGGCGAAATATGAAGCCTGGTGTGATTATGTGGAGGAGAACGTCGACAGTCCGACGCTTTGGCAGGTAAGCCAGAACAGCCAATAACAAAAAGGCGAGTCTCAAGGCTCGCCTTTTTGATTTGATGTCGTTGTGAGGCGCAATCCGAAGCGATCTCCTCATTTCCTGAGATGCATATCGGGTGGGTGTATCCCTACCTTGACCATCACATTTCCTTCCTCTAAGATAGCTAAGAGGCTATGGTTTGGAAAGGAGAGTGGACCAATGGCAAAAGAGAAGAGGCACAGGAAAAAGGATGACGCCAACACGATAGAAAAAACAGTGGATCCTTACACCGGTGAAGAGGAACCTGTCGCAGAAGATGCCGACCGGTTTATTGAAGTCGTACCTGAAGAGACAGATGACCGTCGTGGCAGTAATTACCTGCTTAATGAGGAAAGCAGCATGGATAGTTACGCGGCAGATGCAGATGCCGACGCTGTCTCTGAGCAATCGGCCCATTACACTGAAGATGAAGATGTGAAAGCCGATTTTGCTGCGCGTCAGAGACTGGCGAATGGCGGGCGGGATGTGCTGGAAGAAGAATTGGATGAACATCATTCCCTTTCCCCTGAGATCACGGGCGGTGACCTGGATGCTTCCTGGCAAACAGCCAATGCGGCCGGGGAGGAGACATTCAGTGGGAGTGCTCCCACTCCTGATCAAGATATCGTTGATAATCTTGGCGCCGCGGCAGGACTAACTTATAGAGATGACGAACCTCTCGACTATGACGGGAAAGTTCTCGATCGTGACCGTGATCGCTGGGAGTTAAACCCTGCCTCCGCTCAACAGGATGAGGAAGATGAAGAATTTGACGACGATGACATAGAAGACGATGAATTGGATGAAGATCTGGAAGATGATGAGTTCGATGAAGGTGAGGAGGATGAAGATGACCTTGACGAACTGGACGACGATGATGAACTCATCGATGCTGAAATCGAAGACGATGATGATAAGGATGGATAGGACCTGTGCAATAGACTAATACGGAAGCTGTTGACTGGTCTGTCCAGCGGCTGGCGATGGAAAAGGATGAGGAAGCGCGCGGTGCTCGCTCACGCACAGGAGAAAAAATTATTCACTTGGATATGGATTTTGATGAACAGGTTCCAAGTCCTTCAGACTTCGGAACCTGCTTTTGATAAGAAAGATAGCTTTATGCTTGTGTGGGGGAAGTGGCTTCCTGTTCACCGGCCTCATCAGCTCTCAGGGTAACATAGCGGTTTTCCTTTTTATCTTGAATAGCTTGTTCGTACACGCTAACGAGCTGTTTTCCCAATTGGTTGACATCAAAGATCTCGGACTTCTTTAGCGAGTTGGCGCTGAAGCGTTTCAGTTGCCCCGGGTCCGCCAGGAATTTTTCGATGCCCTGTGCCAGTGCCTCGGCATCATTCTCAACCAGCAAACCCTGCTTGCCATGTTCAACGATGTCGCGCGTTCCGCTGCCATCGACGGCTACGATGGGCAGCCCGGCAGCCATGGCTTCGATCGTGACGAGTCCCTGTGTCTCGGTTACGGAAGCGAATGTGAACATATCCGCGGACTTGAGATAGCAGGGGACCTCTTCGAAAGGTAAAGAACCTGTAAATGTCACGCGTTCTGCAATACCTAACTCGGCAGTCAACGCTTCGAGTGCCGACCTCGCCGGGCCGTCACCGATCAGCACAAGGCGTAATCCCGAACGCTGCTGACAGACTTTTGCAAACGCATGCAGCAAAGTATCCCAGTTCTTTTCAGGGGCCAGGCGACCCACCGAAATCAGGACCGTCTCGTCCTGCCAGCCTTTTTCTTTGCGCAGGGACTTCCAATCGGCGCAGCGGTACGGTTCGAGATCCGTTCCGGTTGGGATCACGGTATAGCGTTCTTCCAGACCATAATTTTGAACCAGGATTTCCTTGATGCTTTCCGAGGGGATGATGATATGCTGGCATTTTTGCATGAAATCTTTCAGCCACCTGTGGACTGCATTTTTCAGGAACTCCTGGATCGCCTCCTGGGGAAAGGGAATGTAATGGGTGTATTCCCAGTATTGCGTGTGGAATGTGAAAATGAGTGGAAGATCGAGTTCTGCCGCTTTGCGCGCAGCCGTCTGACCAAGGAGGACCGGGTGATGCGTATGGATCACGTCCAGCTTGAGCGCCGGAAGCAGTTGGTCCACGAACGGAGAGACGGGCATGGCAGCCGAAATATCGCCTGGCAGCGGCAAAGGCAGGCTGGGATAGCGGAAAATGAACGGTTCGGTATCCTTATATGAACTATCGGACTGGGCAAAGACAAACACATTGTGACCCTGTTCCATCAATACGCTGCGGAACGATGCCACAGACCGCACGACTCCGTTAACGACCGGATGATAGAAATTGGTGAAAAAAGCGATGTGCAAAGTTACTCCATGGTTTTGCTGAATAGCGGAAGAATTTTGTGTTCCTCCTGCTGCTTATCTTCGAATATTCGGCAGGCATAGATCACCATGCCTGCATTCCAGGTGAGGGGCGCTTCGGGCGTATACCACAGACTGGCGAGCGGTTTCCCATTCGGAGCATGGACCTCGTTTACCTGCCGATCCTGAACGATCACTCCCAGGATGCGCAAGACCAGTTCCCGCGCCTTATCGAGGTGACCGGTTCGCACCAGGGCAATGATGTGCCACGCACCGATCCACAACCAGGATGCGTTCGTGTGGTAGTTTGCCATCCCCCCGAGGATGTTTTCCAGCGCGATCAGCTGCCTGGGGTAGGATGGATACGTCACGCGTGTGGGAACAGGTTCAGCCATCTTCGCATCTTCCATGACCCTGAGGATGCTCTCCGCTTGTTCGCGTGTTGCCAACCCCCAGGCGATCGCGAGCAGATTCCCATCACTGCTCAGGTGGGATAACTCATCGCTGGTAACGAAATATCCCAGATCCTTGCGCCAAAAACATTTGTTGATGGCCCGCAATACATTCCCTGCCTTCACAAAATAATGAAGGGCATCCTGTTGCAGGTTCAGGCGTGTTGCGGCGATAGCCATTTCTGATAATGCTTTCCAATAAACCACATTTGTATACAAGACCCGGCCGCGGCGCGCAATGGAATCGGCCCAATCCGCAAACGCGTCCTGATGGAGGAGATGGTCATTCTCATGGCCCTTGCGATAATTCTCCAGCCATGTCATTGCCAGCTTTAATTCTGCCCAGTGATTTTCCAGGAAAGTACCATTTCCTGTTTCCTGCGTGTAAGCCAGCGCTGCAATGACCAGGAGTGCCTGTCCATCCAGGGAGGGAGCACCGTGTCCACTCCGGTACTTGGGTTTGAGCAGCATCTCATTCGGTTGTTCGCGACCAAGGTAGGAATGCATGAAGCGGGTAACAACATTGAGCGAATGCAACTTGACCGGCAATTGACCTTCGCGTGTTTGGTGCCATAGGAATGCTTCCAGTGTTTCCTTGACCGGATTGTACTGCTTTAAAGCAAGCAGCCCATAGGCAGCAAAACCAAAATCCCGCGCCCAGCTTTCAGAAAAATTTCGGTAACCTGCATGGACGACTTCCTTGTTTAAGGTGTTTGTCAGGCGGCGCGTTTGAATACCGGAGCGCAGGCTCTCTGTGGCTATAAACAGGGCGAGCGCCTCCTCATTTTCGAATTCTTCCTTCCCCAAAAGGATCGCCTTGGAGATCAGACGCGGGCGGCGCAGAATTCCAAAAAGATATTGAAAGGTAAGCAGCGAAGCCATGCCTGTTAGGGTTCCAAACAATGCTCCGCTCCAAAAGCCATACTCGGGATAAGCCCTTTGTGTTTTTGATTTGGTCATTCGTCCTTATCAATATTCAGTCTTTCACAAAGGTAAAGATGATTCCCCGAAAACAGGGATGCGGCTACGCCCGCACCCCTGTTTTCGAGCTTCCCTTCGTTATTTCGTGATCCAATGATATTAGACAACATCTATTTCATTGATCACACTCGTCACGCCTTCCATGGTGCGAACAAGTTCCTCCGCTCTATCTCTGGCGGCATGGGTGGGAACTGTGCCTCTCAGAGTGACGATGCCGT
>DASTJG010000189.1:0-2883 GCA_035716785.1 Anaerolineales bacterium | reverse complement strand
ATTGCCGGGACTGTAGTCGATGCAGGTGATCGTCGCGCGTTCGTTCCTGCCGGGGAGATCGATGATCTCATCGTGTTCGATGCCCGGTGCGGTGCCGGGAAGGATTTCGGCGCGCTTGAATTGAGTCTTCATGGTCGGACCCTCCAATGGTTGCTCCTGACAGGAAGCTTTGTTTCAACCCTCTCCATTGTAGTCCACCTTTGGATACTTCTCCCTCAGAAGCTCTGTGTGAGTGCACTAAAAAGTTGTAAGGGTTTTTTGCCGGAAGGAGAAAATTAACCACGGAGACACGGAAACACGGAGAAAAGCATCTCAAAAACTCCGTGCCTTCGTGACTCTGTGGTTTGCGCTCCGGGGCTATCTACAACCTTTGAGTGCTACCCTCCATGTCGGACGATTGGCAAGCCGCCGGGTTGTGCTGCGGGCTAGTTCAGATTGGATGGATCGATCCTGAACAGGCGCCTGAGCGCCAGGTCCCAGACCGGGTCGCCCAAACGCATCATCAATTCGGCAGAGAAGGGGATGTTGGCATGATAGCGCGCTTTCGGCCTGGGGGACTCGATCGCCTGCTGGATGACCTGGGACACGATCTCCGGACCCGCTTCCTGCTGTCGCATGGACGCCGAGAACTCGTCGCTCCGCCTGTACAGGGAGCGGTACGGGGAGGCGGGATTGGAAAGGATCGCCCGGGTATGGGACTGCGCAGTATCGTCGAAATGGGTCTTGATCGCTCCCGGTTCGACCAACACGACCTGGATCCCAAAGGGAGTCAGCTCCAGGCGCAGGGTATCGCTCAGTGCCTCGAGCGCGAACTTGGTCGCCGTGTAGGTGCCGTTCACCGGCGTGAACAATTTCCCTGCCAGTGAACTGATGTTGATGATGCGTCCGGCTCGCTGTTCCCGCATGTGCGGAGCAACGGCCTGGACCATGCGCAGGACCCCAAATACATTGACCTCGAACATCTGCTGCACCTTTTCAACCGGGACTTCCTCCACCGCTCCCCGCAGTGCATACCCGGCATTATTGACCAGCACGTCGATCCGCCCGAATGCCTGGAGGCTGCACGCCACCGCTTCCCTGACCGAATCAGGCTGGGTGACGTCCAGAGACAATTTCAAAGCGGCGGGCAGGTCTGCCAGAGCCTCCGCTTTTCGGGCGGTAGCGACCACCCTGTACCCTGCACGGGACAGGCGTTCCGCCAGGTCCCAGCCGATGCCGGTGGAACAACCTGTGATCAGTACGACGTTCGACGATGGTTTCATTTCACCTGAATGCCTTGTCATTCGCCTCCATCCTTTCTCCAAGCCCCTTGAATTTTTTGCGTTTGCTCTCCGGGATACGGGCGCAGTCGGGGTCCAGGAAATCGATCAGGTCGATGAGCGCATGCTGCAGCAGGGCGGTCCGTTTCCTGGCGACCGTGGGCTCCCGGATAAATTTCTCGATATCCTTGTGCAGGTTCCTGAACCAGCGCTTGAAATCCGGCTCCTTTAGCTTTTGAACGAAGGTGGCATAGCCGATACATTCCAGAGGGGCAGCGTTGGCATGTGTGTTGGGAGCGATCATGATCTCGCCGATCGCCCGCTGCTCCCCGCGCAATAAGCGGAACGGGTCTTCCGGGCTGTCTTCGAAGAAGATCTCGGTGATACTTTCCATAAGCTCCGCCAGGCGGCGATTGGCTTGGACGTTCCCCAGATCCAAAAAGCGGACCTCTCTGCGCAGGATCTCCACCCATCCCAGATATTCCGCCAGGATGTACATGGTGTTTTGAAAGAGATAAGTCCTTTCCCATTTGGTGATCTTCGAGAAACTCGTCCCCAAAAAGGTGCCGCTCAGCAGGCGGAAGAGACGGCTCTGCAGGTCGTAAGCCGCTCGTAAAAGCGGATCGCGATACTTTGCCAGGATCTCGGTGGCTTTCGTCTCCTGGGATTGGACCTCCCGCTGCTGCACGAGCTGGTGCTGCAATCGTGTGGTGCGGACCTGACCGTAAATGCCGATGGCCACGCTGATGAGCGCTACAGACGCAGCGATGATCGATGTAATGATTTCATTGCTCATATGCTGTCTTTAAATCCTTGTGATTATCGTTTTCTGTCCAATTTCGATTTTTCCCTGCGCATCTGAAAATCATACAGGACCTCAAAATAATTTTGAATGTACCAGACCAGTTCAGGACGATCCTCTTCAAAACATTTATCCATCCAATATTTGAAAAACACGGATTTCCAGAGTTCACGCTGTTTGGGCAGATCCGGATTGACGCCAACGATCCTTGTGAGCAGGCTCAGGTATTTATCCAGAATATCCAGTTTGGTATATTCGACTTCGGTCAGTTCTTTTGCTTCCTGCAGATTGACGTCGATCTTTTGCCGTTGGATCAGGATCTTTCTGATCTCGCGATATGCCCTGGGATAAGCCAGCCAGTGACGGGCCTGCTTGATCTCTTTGTCATTCCAAAAAGACGCATGGATGTCACTGAACAGTCTTTGCCAATTATCCTGCTGAAGCCGCTTCGAGTGCTGATAGACAGCAAGTGCGACAAATACACCCGCAAGACCAACAAACGTTTGAAGTAACAGGCTTAATGTCTCGAAATTAATGATATTCAGCATTGTAGTTTTCCTTTGAATGCCCTGACTTCTGTCGCAAAATGGAAGGTAAAAACAACCGCTATGTCATTGCGAGCCGCCTGTTCTTGTAGGGGCGCAATACAGTTTGCCAAGCAAACTGTGCGCCCGCCGAAGGTCCCGGCGTTCTTCCGGGGCGGCGAAGCAATCTCCTTCGCCGAGGTAAACCCCTTGCTCAGTTCGTAGAAAGCCCTCCGGGCTTCTAACCCCCTCTCCCTGTGGGAGATCGCGCAGCACCCCGAAGGGGAGGATGGGGTGA
>DASTJG010000188.1:0-7205 GCA_035716785.1 Anaerolineales bacterium | reverse complement strand
GCTCGCCTCATTGGACCGAATTATGGACATTTGCTTTTACCTTACTTCTTCCTGGCCGGATCTCCTCCGCCTGGTAATGCCAAGCAGGATCAAAATGCCTGCCAACGCAGCCAGGCTGTCCAGCAGGAGGTCCGGCCCCGAGGCAGAGCGTCCGGGCACGAACGATTGGTGAAGCTCATCGGTGAGGGAGTAAAAACAACATAGTGCAGCTGCTGCAGGCGAGTTGCGTATGCGGGATCCCAGGGCATAGAAGACCGAAACACCGAGCCAGAAATAACCGATCCCATGGCCGATCTTTAGCCATTCGATTTTTGGTGAAAGAATAGGCTTCTTCGAGTCCGCTGGAGAAACCGTTTGCATGGTGGTGGTCAAGTTGTCCAGCGATTTCGTGACCGTAGCGCCCGGAGTGGCCGAGAATATAAAGATCAAAACTGCGAAGAAAAGTGCTGGCAGCCACCTGAGCCAGGTTCGGCCGTGATTTGAAATAAGACGCATGCCTTTTGCCTCCACGCAATTCGATGTATAAATAGCCCTGTGATCCCCAATCATACCCAAAAATGGTTAATGTCTCTCCTGAATCTATTGAAGACCTGAAGTACATCCTCGAGAACAGCCTCCATCCTGAGCGCCTCGATTCGCATCCCTGGACCTCCAGCCCGATCGTGCAGGAAGTCGATGGGAGTGAGCGCCCCGGCCAGCGACTGGTGCTTGCCATCAGCGGGCTGTTTAGTCAAATGATGCCCAGTACGCCGATGAAACGCGGCAAGCGCCTCGACAGTCGCTGGGCCGAGTTTGGGATTCTGGCGGCCTTGTATTTTGCGCCGGTCCGGTTTGGTGCGCCCTCGCCTGCCTCACTGCGCGATGCCTGGGGACGGATCGACCAAAGCATTCTGTACTTTGTATACGGAAAATCGCAGAGCGAACTTTCAAAGGATGAAGTAGAAACCTACAAATTGGTTGGCGATGAACCGGAAGTTGCTTCCATTAGCACCCTCAGCGACTGGCATCGAAAGGGCTTGCAGCGTCTGGCGGAACGAATTCAGGTGCGCGAGAATTACCTCGCGAAGTCCGTGCCTGAAGTGAAGACCTCCTCTGCAACAGCCAATTCGAAGAAATCATCACGAAGCCGTGCCTCGAAAGGGTGGCGAGTTGCAATTCTGTTCCTCGCTATGCTGTTGTTGGGCTCTCTGGCGATTGCCGGACTCAAGGTTCGGGATGCCTATGAACTTGCTCTGATCGTCCGCCGGGATGCACAAAACCTCCAGACCGTGATGAAAAAGGACACATCCCGGTTGGAGCGCATCCGGGAGGCCGGCCCTGCTCTCTCGACGCTGCGCCAGGATTTCAACGCCTTAAAGTCCGAAGTGGAACCTTATCTTTGGATCGGTCCCTGGCTGGGCCGGGTACCTGTCTACGGCGGTGACCTGACTGCCGCGCAGGATCTGGTGACCCTGGCCGACTCTTTGCTGGCGACGGCAGAGACTTCCTATCAGGTTGTGTTGCCAGTGGCAGAGGAAAACGAGCAGACTGGTTTTGATCTGCCGCGGCTGACGGATGAGTTGCTCCAGGCTCAACCACAATTGTCCGAAGCCCGACGGACCCTGGAGTTGGCGCTCGCGGCCCGAGACCGACTCGCGCCCGAGACATTGACTCCCGAACTCCGCGACCTGGTGAATGATTTGGATCGCCTCCTGCCTCTGCTCGAGGATGGTTTGACCGTTGGTTTGGAACTCCCACGCCTGTTGGGCGCTACGGATGAAGGACCCAGGACCTACCTGCTGCTTGTTCAGAATGAAGATGAATTGCGTCCCACCGGCGGGTTCATCACAGCGGCGGGTACATTGCTGTTGGAGGATGGAAAGATCACCGGCTTGGAATTTTCCAATTCGGATACCCCGGATGACTGGACCAAGCCCTATCCCAGCGCGCCCTGGCAGCTTCAAGAATATATGAACAGTCCCGTCCTGATTTTTCGGGACGCGAACTGGTTCGTTGATTATCCCACCGCGGCCCGTTATGCCGAGCATTTATATTCCTATTCCAGCAACCATTCCGTGGATGGGGTGATCGCTTTCGATCAGCAGGCGCTGGTGGAAGTGCTGCGCATCACAGGTCCCATCCAACTGGAGGATGTGGATTATCCGATCGATGCAGGCAACGTCATTTCCTATATGCGTGCCGCGAAGACGCCTACGCCGGAGGAGTCTGCCTCGCCTGAGTGGAATAACAAAGCTTTCATCAACAAAATCACCCGGGCGCTCCTGGGCAAAATATTCAGCGGCGACGTTGACTTGGAGCAACTTGCGACCCTGTTCGTAAAAGTATTGAATGAGCGTCATGTGCTGCTACAGGTAGATAACCCTGTTGTCACTTCTGTTCTGAAGAAGTACCACTGGGATGGTGCCATTCATCCCTCAGAAGGCGACTTTTTGATGGTGGTGGACACCAATGTCGGCTTCAACAAGACCAATGCGGTTGTCGAGTCCAAGCAGGTCTATGAAGTGGACCTGACCCAAATGATGTCACCTAAGGCGTCGCTTATGGTGGTACACACCAACAAGGCAGTCGGTGTTTCTGAATGTAAGCACTGGGAAAAATCTCGCGCCGAAGAAGAAAAAGACTATCCAATCCAGGATTGCTACTGGAATTACCTGCGAGTCTTCACTCCGAAAGGAACCTTCCTGCTGGACGCGACGCCCCAATCCATCCCTGCCGATTGGATGATCCTCGAGAAGAGTCCTCCTGCCCGGGTGGATATTCTGGATGAGGAAATTGAGGGGGTGCAGGGATTTGGCACGATGCAGGTCGTGCCTGCTTCCAATTTCCAGGTAACCTTTTTTGAATTTCTTTTACCGACAGATGTGATTCAGCCTGGGCCCGAAAATGGACAGTGGCTATATCGCCTCAAGGTGCAGAAACAGCCTGGTACACTGGCGGTCCCGATCACGATCCGCATCCGTCTGCCCGGAAACGCTTCCGTTATCCAGGCTCCTGCCGGAGCGGTGGTGGAGGGGACCAATATCCTGCTTGAAACGAACCTGCGCGTTGACCTGGAAATCGAAGTCTTATACCAAATTCCGTAAAGTCGGACAAAATCCGAAGTCCCTTTTGAATGGTTGGGAATAGAATAGTATCAGACATTTTGTGAGGAGGATCTCTATGAAAAGGTATATCCAAATAATTGTTGCACTTGTCATTGTGATGGCTGTAATTTGGATGGCGAGGGGCGGCATTGCCTGGGCAAGTGGATTGCCCGCTACGCAGCCGCCTGTCGAGTTTTCCAGGCCGGTTTCCGCGCAGAATGATCCTGATTTGGCTCCCCCGCCCTTTGTAACAGACATCAGCGAGTCAGGGATTTACAATATTGGCGGCGTCTGTCTTCTGAACGTAGAATACAAGGGTACAAACCTGAAAAATAAGGCCGATGCGGAAGTTCCTGTAGGGGAATCCGGCAACGTTCCTTTCTCCTATGATGGCAAGCTCCTCTTTCCGGGCTGTCATGTAGTTCACTTTAAGGACGGCGAAATCGTCCGCGAAGCGGCTGCTGAAGATGGCAACTGGAAAGTCTGTTTCGGCGACAATCCCGATCTGAGGGATTTGAAGATCTATTACTACCTGGATAATCCTGAAAACGGAGAGAAGGCTTGGATATCACTTGAAACCTACAAGGAAGACACGTTGGCCTGTGCAAATGCACACTTCACCGGCGTGTATATGCCGGCCGGGAGGACGCCTAAAAGCCCCGATGGCGTTTTTGAACCGAAGACTGAGATCCGTGGGGGCGGGCGCAGAGGTACTGTCTTTGTGCCTCCTTTTGTTGTGATCATAGGGGGCTCGGGCACCTACTCGGCAGGTGGCATTTGTTCCGCCATCGTCAAATACTATGTCTCCGGTCTCACAGACAATCTGCATGTTCAGTTTCCCACGGAAGATACCAAAAATATTCCTTTCCCTGATAACGAAGATCTGTTATATCTACCAGGTTGTCACTTCTTACATTATCGGGATGCCCAGATCAAGAAAACGATGACGCGCGCGGAGGGCGAGTGGGAGATTTGTTTTGCCGCCATCCCGGGCAAGGAAATGACCATCTATTACTATCGAGACGATGATACTGACATTAACCCACCCTGGACTGCGCTCGAGACTACGACCAAGGATGGTCTGGCTTGTGCACCATTGGCCGATTTTTCCGCAGTCTATGCGCCAGCCGGCAAATAACCCGGTCCCTTATCAACGATTACGGCAGGGTGGAGGCGAAAGCCTTCACCCTGTTGTTTAAGCATGCACCTTTCAACAAAGCGTATCCGCATCATCCTGTCTGGGATTCTGATGCTTTCCCTGATGGGATTGTACCTGCGCACTATCGCTCCTGGCCTGAGTTGGGCCAACTACGGTTCGGATGGCGGTGACCTGATCGCGGCTGCCGCGACAGGGGGAGTCGCTCACCCCAGTGGCTATCCACTCTACCTGCTGCTGGCGCGCCTCTTCCAGTTTTTGCCTATCGGATCACTGGCGTTCCGCACCAATTTGCTCTCGGCGATTGCTACCGCGTTCGCTGCTGTACTGGTCTTCGAACTGATGACGCGCTCGCTCCGGTTTGCAGATGGGTATCCAAACTGGTGGGGCGCTCTGGCCTCCGCCTATGCTTTTGGCCTCGCGCCACTCGTCTGGTCGCAGGCAACCATTACAGAAGTCTATGGGTTGCACATCCTGTTTGTAGTTATCATCCTGTCTTTATCATCTGGATCTCTGCCTTCGTTTTTTACTCCTCGCCGCCTTGACTTCTATTTGGGGCTAGCCTTTGGCCTTGGGGTAGGGAATCACATTACCACGGTCTTGCTCCTGCCTCTCCTTTTTTCTGCCATCCCGGAAGGCCAGCCTCGCTTTGCCTCTCTGTTGCGCAGGACTTTGTGGCTGGGTGTGGGTCTGCTGATCTACCTCATTTTGCCTCTGCGTGCGCTTCAGCATCCTCCGATAAACTGGGGTAACCCCGTCACGTTGGATGGTTTCAGATGGTTGATTACCGGCGGTCCCTATCAGGAGCAACTCCTGACTCTGAGTCCCGTGCTGGTCTGGGAGCGTATCCGTGCTACAGCAGGATTAGTCCTCGACCAGGCCGGCTTGCCGGGTTTGATACTGACTGTCGCAGGTTTGGTTTTCTTTTTCAAGCCGTCCCCCCTGCAGCGAAACACGCTCTGGATCATGGCGGCATCTTTGGCTTTTGCAGTCCTTTACGGCACATGGGATTCCTTTGTATATTTGATGCCTGTCTGCCTGGGATTTTCGATCTGGGTTGGGATTGGGCTCTCGGGCATCATGTCCGCGCTTCCCCAAAACATCTCGCGCCTGGGACCTTATTTAGGCCTGACTTTTATCCTCTTCCTGTTTCTCCTGGCTGGGTATCACCTGCATTTGGTGGACGCCTCCCACGACTTGCGTGCGGAAACCTTTGGCAGGGAGGTACTTTCCAATGCACCTCGCGATGCGATCATATTCGCAAAGGGTGATGAGGCTGTTTTTACCATGTGGTACTTCCACTTCGCTTTGCAGGAACGGAAGGATCTGGCTATCGTAGCAACGGATCTTTTGGGCTTTGACTGGTATCAGCAAACCCTGCACACAACTTATCCTGACCTGCAACTGCCCGGCCGATTTCCATTTGCTGAGAGGGTGGCAGCTTTGAATCCCGATCGCCCCGTGTGTTTCATTGAATATGCTGAAGCCGCCCGGATCCAATGTCGGGCCGTGTATCGCTAACTGGAAAACCTCGATGCAGCGGGAACACCATAGGCATTCGAGGACGTTAATTCGACCCATTTGATATATGCCTCGCGATGAAGTCTCATATCACAATTGAAAGGCCTTTCAGCCAATCACAATTGAAAGGCAACGTCTTTAGGACAAATCGTACAATATAATTCTTGTCGTTCTTTATAAATTGATATAAAGACGACACTCAGAGACAAACCTATGCAGGACAAATTTTCAAAACTGCTTCAACAAACCTTCCAATAATATAGATTTTGCAGGTTTTTTTCACATTGTATTAGTTCTAATTGCTCGCAGATCACCTCATCACTATAAGGGCGATCAATCCCTGAAGCAATATAGGACACCGAGTAAACACATGGAAGACAACGTTCAACCGGTTGAAGATGTAAAATCGAAGTTATTCCGACTTTTTCGGGTGTATCCAGAAGAGCGTGGCATATTTGTTATTCTAGGGTTGGTTTTCTTTTGTAATTCCGTAGCTACCCAAATCGCATCTGTTGCCGCCGTGAGCGGTTTTCTCAAGGGTGAGGGTGTTCATCAAATACCAATCCTTTGGTTTATCGATATGCTTGTTATTCTGCTTATGGCGGGACTGCAATCCCTGATCATAGATCGGTTTGAGCGCACCAATCTTGTCAGGATCATGATTTTAGGGTTTGCTGTAATTTTTGTCATTTTGCGGCTTATGTTTTACATTCATGCGCCTGATTGGCTTGGTTATGGCATGATGATGATTATTTCTGAGCTGCAGTGGTTGTTTTTTCCACTTGTTTTTTGGACCCTGGCTCAGGATATTTTCACCGTGGCCCAGGCAAAAAGACTTTTTTCTCCTATTGCCAGTTTGGGATTTGTCGGGCGGCTTGTTGGTTTGTTGATCGTTTCGATTGCCCCGGGAATATTCGATAAAGGCGGTACCGCAGTCGAAGAATTATTATTGCTCAATGTGGCGGTTTATGTCGCTGCATATTTTTTTATTGTTCTTGGACTACGAAAAATTGAGGTTCGCAAGGTTGTCGAAAAGCATGAAACCATGCGCGAGGTTTTGGTGGAAGGGTGGGAATTTGTCAGGAATATCCCCACTTTCAAGTATTTAACTATTTCTATTTTTGCTGTCAACCTTAGCCTGACTTTTATTGAATTTGGTTTTTTGGCAATCACCAACCAGGCATTTATCACCAACTACCAGACATTTTATGGGCTTTATCGCCTGGGTTTGACCGTTGTGTCTTTTGTGCTGCAAAGTTTAGTTACCAGCAGGTTGATAGAAAAAGTTACACTGAAGAATTCTTTCTTCATTATGCCTTTTGCGTTAGTTGGAGGATCGCTTTGGATGTTGTTTACTGGTGTAGTCAGTGCTGTTGGGGGAATGGTTTTGCCAAAAGTTGCTCAGTTTACGGCTTACGATTCGGCGCGCCGCTCTTTTCAGGCTC
>DASTJG010000187.1:0-6931 GCA_035716785.1 Anaerolineales bacterium | reverse complement strand
TGGATGACTATAACAAGCTGGCCGAAGAAGCTGAGCATATTTACAATGCCCTGCCTGTTGAGTATCGAGATGCTTATTATCAGTTGGTCTTGCACCCGGTGAAGGCCTGTGCCAACTTGAACGAGCTATACATTACTGTTGGCAGAAATCATCTATATTCCAGGCAGGGACGAGCGGGCACAAATGATCTGGCAGCCAAAGCGAAATATTTATTCGATAAAGATGCCGAACATTCCCGTTACTACAACAGGACCCTGGCCGGGGGCAAGTGGAATCACATGATGGATCAAACCCATATCGGGTACACGACCTGGCAGCAGCCAAAAGAGAATGTCATGCCTGAAGTGAGGGAAATCAATGTACCGGATGTTGCAGAGATGGGTGTCGCGATCGACGGCTCGGAGGACTGGTGGCCGCAGGCGAAGAGTATGCCTGTGTTGCCCGAGTTCGATGTTTATCAGGAGCAAACATATACTATCGAGGTGTTCAATCGAGGCAAGGTGCCCTTCGAATATCAGGCTGAGGCAGGCGTACCCTGGCTGCTTGTCACTCCTGCACATGGGACAGTCGAAAAGGAATGCTACCTGTCGGTCCGCGTGGATTGGCAGCAGGCGCAAAGCGGAACGCAGCATGCACCGATCACCATCACCGGTCCACATGGCAGCCAGGTGATCGTTCGGGCAGTCATCCATAATCCCTTAGCGCCGCAAAAAGATCAGGTGCAGGGATTTGTCGAAGGGAACGGCTATGTGTCAATGGAGGCGGAACATTGCACCCGAGCCGTGGAAACGGAATCGATCCGCTGGCAGCACATCCCAGGTTTGGGGCGAACGCTCTCGGCTATGACAACAGTCCCGGTCACCGCTCCCAAGCAGGCACCAGGCGGAGACAGCCCGCGCCTGGAATATTGCATGCATCTCTTTCACGGCGGACCGGTCAAGGTTCGGGCATATATCTCACCGACCCTCGACTTCCATAATACAGGTGGGCTGCGTTATGCCGTTTCATTCGATGATGAAACCCCGCAAGTCATCAACGTTTGGACTGACGCATCAAACCGCGCCTGGGAACAAGCGGTAAGCGACAACATCAAAGTGGCAGTTTCGGAACACAGGCTCGCGGGACCCGGCACACATGTTTTGAAATTCTGGATGGTGGATCCGGGTGTAGTGCTTGAAAAACTCGTCGTAGACACGGGCGGCTTACGTCCCAGTTATTTGGGTCCGCCGGAAAGTTTCTACCAAACCGCACGGCGTTGATCGTCGAGGACAGATCTCATGCGTAAAGCAACTCTTGGTTACCCACTCATCGAAGGATACATCCATCACTGGCTGGTTGCTGGACCACAGGTGATTCCCGTGGAGGGGTTCCGCCAACCCAGCGATTCGCAGGACAGGCTGCAAATTATCCGGCAGTATCACCAGCCCGGACCAGGGGTCGATGGCAAACCAATCGAGTATGGAGAATGTCGAATTGGCCAGGTCAAGGAGAAATGGCGCTATGTGCGCACACGCCACGATCATCAAGTCGATCTCTCGGCATTCCATCCTGTTCCCTGCTTTCTGCGCGCCTGGGCATACACGGAGATCGAAAGTCCGATGGAACAGGACGTGACTTTCCTTCTCACCACCACCGGTCCGGCAGACCTGTGGATCAACGACCAGCACGTACATCGTCAGGAACATTTTCACGATCGGATACCCAGCCCGGTTCTTTTCCAGTCCCATCTGCAAAGCGGGATCAACCGATTGATGGTGCGCTTCGAACAAGTGGGAGTTCGCGAGTGTCCTTACAGCCTGGCATTGCAGGTTGTGGGGATTCAAGCTAAAGCCGAAACTAAGATTGTACGCATACCCACCGCTGCTCCTTCGCTGAGTTATCGACAGAAGCTGGAAACACTCTTCGAAGACTGCCACATCCGCCAGGATGTATACACCCGCAAAGATCAGATCATCGCTTACCTGCCGGAAGGGAAGCTCGCAGACACTCCCTTCAACATCCGGATGCAAACTCCCAGCGGCTCCATTTTTGCCGAGGCAAGGCGTGACGGCCGGCACACGGAACCACAGCAGCCGATGGGGTTTCCGTTCCAGTCTCCGCAGGGCAGCTACCAGCTGCGCTTTATGCCGCCTCCGCGGGAGTTTTACGAGCAGGGCGTTCGCATCACCCGCGCCCGTGACTTCTACGCATCCACGAACATCTATTCCACCCAACCGTATGGAACCTACGCGGAACGGCGTATCGAGTGTCTGAAAGATGCCGCGCGAAGGAAGAATCTCTTCGGTGAGATCGCGAAAATGGAGGCAGGCTGGTGGAAGGATGTAGATGAGAAAGTGGTACTCAAAGCGATTGAAGAGGTTCGGTCGCGCGCCGCCAACGCGGACATCCAACTCTGTGGATTGTTGAGCATGCTTTATCGCTATGCCGATAGGGAAAGCTTCCCTGTCTCCCTGCGCCAGCCCATCGAAGAGTGCGTGCTGGGCTTTCGGTATTGGGAGGACGAACCAGGCAGTGATGCCATGGACTACCACAGTGAGAGTCACAGCATCCTTTTCCACACTTGCGAGATCCTGGCTGGGCAGCAATATCGCGAGCGCCTCTTCACCAATAGTAGCCAGACCGGACAGTGGCACATCGAAAAAGTAGAACAACTGGCGCTTGCATGGCTGCAAAAACGCGCCAGCGATGGTTTTGAAGAGTGGGACAGTGGCTTCGAAGAGATTGTCCTGGCCCTTTCCACCCTTGCCAGCCTGGCAGAAAATTCCCAGATATTTGAGTTAGCTGCGCTGGTGTTGGATAAGATATTCTTCACTATGGCTGTCAACTCTTTCAAAGGTGTCTTTGGCTCCACACATGGGCGCACCCATTCCCTGCATATCAAGACAGGCTGCCGCGAACCGACTGCCGGCATCTCCCGCCTGCTCTGGGGCATGGGCATCTTCAATGAGCACATCCTCGGGTCGGTCAGCCTGGCTTGTTCAACCTACGAGCTGCCGCCCGTCATCGCGGCGATTGCCGCCGATCAGCCGGCTGAGCTGTGGAGCAAGGAGCAGCATGCCGGCGTGAACAAGGTCACTTACAAAACTCCAGACGGCATGCTTTGCTCCGCCCAGGACTGGCATTCGGGGAAGCCAGGTCACCGGGAGCATATCTGGCAGGCGACACTCAGCCCAATCGTGACAGTTTTTACCTCCCATCCAGCCTGCGCTTCCGAGGGGACCTCGCGCGGCCCTAACTACTGGCATGGCAATGCCAGCCTGCCCCGTGTCGCACAATGGAAGGATACACTGATCGCCATTTACAGTTTTGCTGACGATGACTGGATGGACTTCACCCACGCTTATTTCCCCGTGCATGGCATGGATGAGTATCAAATCCGCGCTGGATGGGCATTTGGCAAAGGGGGAAGCGGCTACATTGCCCTGACTGCCTCTCAGGGACTGGACTTCCAAACGTGCGGCGACAGTGCCTATCGCGAGTTGCGCTCGCCCGGCACGCCCAATATCTGGCTGTGCCAGATGGGACGCACCGCTCTGGATGGCAGTTTCAATGAGTTTATCGAAAAGATATTGGCTTTACCAGTGAAGTTCAATGAGGACCAGGTTGAGTTGATTGCCCTGCGCGGTGACCAACTCCACTTTGGATGGGAAGGACCCCTGTTGTTGAACGATGAACCACTCATCATAGATAACTTCAAGCATTACGATAATTTCTATTGCGCCTGCGAAGCAGGAGCACCAATCATGGAAATCAAACATGGAGGGGATGTCTTGCGTCTTCACTTTGAAGGACAAGAGTTAAAGACGGACAGCTAAAATTGACAGGCTTACATCTTTTTGGCTTACCTATAAAACTGACCCTACAAGTTTTAGATACCTGTAGGGTCAGTTGCTGAAAGGCCAATTGCACAAGTAGTTTTATGGAATTCCCCACAAACGGACCGTGCCATCATCCAGAACAATGAGCAAGCCGGAACCATTCGGGGTAAAAGCCATATCGACCGGGAGGACATCAATGTCGAAATAAGCGGTTTCCTCGCCGCTTTTGACGCTCCATAGACTAATTCCGCCAAACTCGTCCCCGCTCGCGATCAACTTGTCGTCAGGTGATAATACAAACGTGGTAAATTCCGGTTGACTCGCTCCACGAAACGAGGGAGTGATACTATGCAATGGAAAGACATCTTCAATTCGCCAAACTCTGATATGGCTTGGATCTGATTGTGTTCGATCTGCAGAGTTCAAGGTAACGGCAAAGGATTTATCTTTCGCTATAACAACTTTTATATTGTTGCCAGCAGCCATACCCAGGTGATGTGTATCTGCCAACTTTTGAAGTGGATCTACTTGCCAAACAGCGACTGACCCTGGCCTGCTGGTCACGAGGATTTCTTCATCGGACGAAAACCGGGCATCAAGGAATGACATGTTCCACCCTCTCGGCGCTGAAAGTCTGTTGAATTTGCCTGTTTTGAGATTGACCATATGCATTGACCTGCCGCCATACCAAACCAGTGCGTATGATCTTTGGGGGCTGACAATAACCGCATCACAATGAGTAATGGGTGGGACTTCCATAGTGGTTGTTTTGCCATCCTTATCGATAAAATGTAACGCGCCTTTTGTACACCAACCAATTGTCTGTTCCTGACGATCATAATACGGGTTGGAAGCATCCTCCGGTAAATTCAAAGGCTCACTGACACCCTCCGGGAACATCAGCCAATTGTCTTCACCTAGCACACGGAATGTCTCATTCTCATTGACTCCCAGTTGAGCAAATTTAATCGTATCCTTATCCACCCAGCTATTGGCGTAATGCCCCTGCTCGAAAAGAAACTTGTCGATCCGTTTCAGGTATTCCTGTCTGGGATATTCTTCCAACTTTTCATTTTCGATCCAATCACCCTGGGGCAGTGTTCGTACCTGGCGGAAATACGTCCACTGAGCATCTCGACCATAGATGGTTATCTGACCGCCGTCTGCTGTCAACTCTGTTGAAATGATTTCCACCAGGTCCGTGTCAAAGCGACTAAGCTGCGTACCTGTCCGAATATCCCGCGTGGTCAGGTAAAGATAAGAGTCGTATCTGGAAAAGACTAGTAGTGTCTGACCGTCCGGGAGGTAGGCAGGCTCGGCAAATTCATAAAACCGCCCTGCTTCACTGACAGAGATCAATTCCCCATCCGTCAGGCTCCAAAACGTAAGACGATTGGCATTGACATAGGGTTCATACTTAAAAACAACAAGCGTCTTGCCGTCTGGTGAATAGCTGAGTTGAAAGACCAGCCCGACATCCGTTTGCCATAACGAGAAAGAATCATGGCGAAGGGTGAGGTATGGATCGTCCTCTCCAAGCCGGTAGAGCGCCACATCCCCATCTGCATACCCAACCGCGATTTCAGACGTATCCGGTGAAAATGCCATGCCGCCGACATAGTAAGGCAGGAGGTGTTCCTCTTCGATTTTTTGGACAATATCGTCAGGGAAGGTATGGGTGATCGTCTGCTTCAGGGACAAATCATCCATACTCCAAATCTGGATATCCCCGTTTTTCAGGCTGGTTGCTATAAGGCTTTCATCCTGGGAAATGATGGCTCCCTTTACATCCGGAAAGAAGGCAAGGACATGGGGATCAGTCATTTGGTATAGGTACAATCCAAAGGACGTGAGAACGAAGAATTGGTCGTCGTCTCGCTTCAGCCGCTGAATCCCCAGCGGGCTTCCGCGCCCCCAGCGGTTAATTTCCTTGATCTCCTTTGCATTCTCTTGAGTGATCGGCTGAGATGGCCAAGGAATTGGAGTAGGGCTAGGAATTGGAGTATCCGTAGGCACGGACGTCGGCTCAGGAGATGCGAACTCCGCAGCAGCTGCAGGTACTTTTGTGCCTGTGGATACTGCCGCCTGCTCAGGAGTATTGGAAGGTTGAGAAAAACAGGATGACAACAAAACAGCAAAGGTTAGAAAAAGGATTCCCCCGCGGATCAGTAAGGATTTTGGCATGATGTTCCTCCGTGCTAGTTGTAGGACCCCACTTACATGGTTGGTGGAGAATTAACGATCTTGACGATTGCCCAGTCGTAACTCTGGATGAGGGTATTTTACCTTCTTTTTGCCGGCAAAATAAAAACAGCCGCCTTACATGCAATAGCAAGTCTGGCGGCTGCACGAATTGCCCCATTCGTCTAATCGCCGAACCCGATCCCCTGAGCCAAAGGCAATTCGTTGGACCAGTTGATCGTATTGGTCTGACGCCGCATATACGTCTTCCACGCGTCTGATCCAGACTCGCGCCCGCCACCCGTTTCCTTTTCGCCACCAAAAGCGCCGCCGATCTCCGCGCCGGAGGTCCCGATGTTGATGTTGGCAATCCCACAGTCTGAACCCGCCGCGGAAAGAAACGTCTCTGCCTCGCGCACCGAATCGGTAAACATCGCGCTTGAGAGTCCCTGCGGGACGTCATTATGGATGCGAATGGCATCTTCAAGAGTCTCATACTCAAGCAGGTAAAGGATCGGAGCAAAGGTTTCGGTTTTGACAATATCGGTCTGCGCCGGCATCTTGATGATGGTCGGTTCGACAAAGTTCGGACCCAGTTCGGAAAGCATGTTCCCGCCATAGAGGATCTCGCCTCCATCCGCGACAGCTCTTTTGATGGCATCCATCATCTCTTCCACAGAGGTATTGACCACCAGGGGCCCCATCAGAGTTTCCGGGGCAAGTGGATCACCAATGCGGACTCCCTTATAGGCATCCACCAAACGCTGCATCAAATCTTTGACAATGGATTTTTGCACGATGATCCGCCGCGTGGACGTGCAGCGCTGACCGGCCGTTCCCACCGCGCCGAATAGGATCGCGCGTGTTGCCATGTCCAGATCCGCCTTCTCAGAAACGATGATGCCGTTGTTCCCGCCCAGTTCAAGGATGGT
>DASTJG010000186.1:0-21678 GCA_035716785.1 Anaerolineales bacterium | reverse complement strand
GATGCTCCGCAAATACGCCGTTCTCATCAGCATCGGAGCCGTCATCCTGCTGGGGATGCTCGCCGCGCTCCTCTTCTCGCCAATCCCTCCTCCTGAAACTCCAACCCCTTCGATCTCTCCGACTACGGCGGTCATGACTTCTACAGATACTGTGACTGTTACTGCCACAATCACTCTGACTGCCACAGCGACGCCTACCACGGCAACCCCGACACCCATTCCCACCTCACCCACGCCTACCCCTACGCGCTCGCGGGCGTTCCCCCTGCCAATTTGCATCTACTATCCTTATGCGAACGGCGTTTGGGCCCGCGTAGCTCCCAGCAGCAGCACTGGTTCCCATACGCTGGGAAACCCATTGGATGAGAAGGGGGCCGATTGTCTCTTTTTTAGCGCGCGTATAGAGAATGAAAAGAATGAAACCTGGTTCCAGGTTGCTGTGGACCAAAGAGACCCGGATCTAAAACAATACGTTGGTGGCTGGATTTACAGTGATCTGCTTGTGTTGGTTGATCGGCATAAGGCTGCCATGCCAGTTTGCATTTACTTTCCTTATCGCTCAAAGGTGCCTATCTACAAAGATCCCAGCGAACACGCTGCTGAGTGGCCGGGAGGGGGGGTGGAGTCCGATGGGACCCAGTGTCCCTTTTTCAACGTGCCTATAGTGAATGAGGAAGGTATTTGGTATCAGTTCACCCGCGACCAGAAAGAAAAAGGGGAAGATTTCAAAGATTATGCTGATGCATGGATCCACGCAGACTATCTTGCCATCGTTGATACGAACAAACTACCTCTTGTGACACTCACTCCGACCCTCACACCCAGCAATACCCCCACGATCACGCCAACGTTCACACGCATGCCGACCGATACTCCCTCACTGACCCCCACCATCACACCAACATTTACACGTACACCAACCGATACACCCACCGATACGCCGCCGCCACCAACGGAAACAGAGACACCGTCCCTAACCGAAACGTCAACGCCTTAATGAAGTGAATGAGCAGGCAAGTACAGCAACTTGTTTACCTGCTACTTCACAACTGCACGGCCAGTCCGAAGTCTGAGGGGAGCAGCGAGTACATGTGCGCGTCGTAAATCGATTTGCCCACCACCATCCGGTTCAATAGAATACCCTCATCGTGTGCACCGATCTTTTCCGCCACGCGGATGCTGGCCTGATTCCCAACTGCGATCACGATCTCCACGCGGATCAAGCCCAGGTTCTCGAATGCAAAGCGCGCCGCAAGCTGCGCGGACCGTCCGGCAATGCCGTGACCACGGCACGACGTCCGTACCCAGTAACCCAAATTGCAGAAACGATAGATGGCATGAATACTGCTCAATGTGCAGGCACCAAGGATTTCCTCTCCACGCGTAATGGCAAACGCATAGAACGTATGCTCATCCCAACGCGCCCGCGCCAGAGTAATGTATTCCCGGGCAGCCATTTCCGTATATCCTTCTATTGCCCAGGACATCCAGGGTTTGAGGTCCTTCAGAGATTCACGGACGGCATAATACAACCCTATCGCATCGCTAAAGCGAAAAGGGCGCAAAAGAAGTTCTCCATTGATCAGGGAAACGGAAGAAGGCATACTCCACTCCTTATCAGAGTCTCGCGCCGACATGCGTACCCCAACGCCTTGACACGTATCTATAAATCACTGGGAAATATATAGCAGTTCTGACGCCCGACGGTAAACAAAATCACGGAGACGCCTGTCTCCGTGATCTGATCAGCTTGAGATGTATTCGCGCAGGCTATGTTCCACGGCATAAGCCGCAGCTTCCGCCCGATTATTCACACCCAGTTTCGAAAGAATGCTCGAAACGTAATTTCGTACCGTGCCCTCACCCAGGAACAACTGCTTGGCGATCTCGCGGTTCGTTTTGCCTTCGGAGACGAGCAGGAGTACATGTTTTTCCTGCTGGCTCAAATGCTGGAACGCCGAGGCCTCTTCCTCTTTCACGGCGCGGCGCACCTCCTGGAAGACGCGCTGGGTCACAGCCGGGTCAAGCAGCGCCTCGCCGCGCGAGACTGCTTCAAGCGCCTTCACCAGATCGTCGCTGCCGATTTGCTTCAGAATGTATCCGGAGGCGCCCGCGCGGATCGCGGAGAACAACATTTCATCCTCCGCGTACGAGGTGAGCATGATCACCTTTACATTTGGATGTTTGTTGACGATCTGCTCACAAGCCTCGATCCCGGAAGTGCCTGGCAGGCGGATATCCATGACAACCACATCGGGTTTGAGGGAATCCGTCTTCTCGATGGCTTCGCGCGCTGAGCTGGCTTCCGCGATCACATCGAATTGAGGATGACGTTCCAACAAAGATTTGAGTCCCAGTCGCACGACCTCATGGTCATCCACCAGGATAATACGTTGTTTGACAGGTTGCTTTGGCATACTGCCGATTTTACCCCAATCTTGTCAAAATATGAGTAAAAACGAATATTTACGGATCACTATCCGCACTAGCTTTTAAAAGGTGACAGTCACTTTTGCGTAGCACTCCCGGAGCGAAGCGCAGGGAGCGGAAGTGACTGTCACCTTTTCTGCATTATTTAGCTTTTACAGTAATGGTCTTGGGTTTGACTTCCTCCGCCTTCGGCAGCGTGACCGTCAAAATGCCGTTCTCGAAATCGGCAACTGCCTTATCGGCTTTCACGTCGGTTGGAAGAGCAATGGAACGTTCGAACGAGCCCCAGCGTTGTTCGCGGATGTGCCAGGCCCGGTCCTTCTTCTCCTCTTCGTGCTTCATCTCACCACGGAGGACAAGCACATCGCCGGTCACATTGATCTGTACCTCGTCAGCTTTGAAGCCCGGCAGAGCAGCCCTGACGACGACTTCATCGTCCGTCTGGTACATATCAATGGCAGGCGAGGACCAGCCGCCATCCCTGAGGCTGATCGGGCGAGTGAACGCGTCGTCGAAAAGACGATCCATCGCCTCACGCAGGGTCATCATGTCACGAACAGGTTCCCAACGAGTTAAGTTAGACATAGCAACCTCCTTACAATGGTTGGTATTGTTTGATGCCCTTAATATAAAAAGCTTGCGTTAAAAAAACGCAAGCCCTGTATAAAAAATTCGTCAGAGTTTTTAAAAACCTTGCGAAGGTCTGGAACCTTCGCAAGGTTAGACAATCTTACTTTGTTTCAGACTTTTGTCTCTTGTAATCCACGAAACGATAGCCGACCCCGCGCTCGGTGAGGATGTACTTCGGGTTGGAAGGATCCTTCTCAAGCTTTTGCCGCAGATAATTAATATAGAGACGCACGTAGTGCGGCTCATCACGATACTCGTAGCCCCAGACCTTCACGAGCAGTTGATCGTGGGTCACGACCCAGCCTGCATTCTGCACCAGGTGATAGAGCAGGCGATACTCGGTAGGACGCAGCTTGACCAGCTTGCCCTCCAGCCAGACTTCGCGGCGGTCAAAATCGATCTTGAGGCGATCATCCACTTCGATGATGTCGTGCATCGAGCCGCTCGCGCCCTCGGTCCGGCGAATGACTGCTTTCACACGGCTGACCAGTTCACGCGGGCTGAATGGCTTGGTGATGTAATCGTCGGCGCCCAGTTCCAGACCACGCACCCGGTCGTCCTCCTCCCCTTTGGCGGTGAGCATGATGACCGGTACGTTACTGCCTTCACGAATGGTCTCAAGCACTTCGAAACCATCGATGTCGGGCATCATCACATCCAGCAGGATCAAATCGGGCGTGACATCCCGCAGCTTTTGGATCGCCTGCTTGCCATTGAACGCTTCAGCCACCTGGAAGCCATCGTGCTCCAGGTTCATGCGGATGAAACGCACCATGCGTTCCTCATCATCCACCACAAGGATACGGCGACGGTCAAACTCTTCAGGCATGTATTATTCCCTCACAAAACCGATCAGGCGTTCTTCCTCTTCGCTCTCCAAAACTTCGATCAACGTGATCTTGTCGATGGGCCAAATCACTTTGACCACATTATGCTCAAGATAATGAATGTCCTTGCCATCGCGCTGGCGTGGATTGGAAACAGTGATCAACGTATCCGTTGGCTTCGGCAGTTCGTCGACCTCACCAATAACAGACGGTTCGCCCGGTATATGCAAAATAACAGAATAAGCCATCGCTAACCTTTCTCAAAAGCACTTGTTAAATATTGCGAAGGAGGACCTGGATCTTAAGCTTCCCAAGTGCAAGGATGTCGCCATGACTGAGTGGCTCTTCCACATGCGGATTGATGCGGCGCCCATTGACATAGGTGCCATTGGATGAGCCTAGATCCATGACCAGCACACGACTGGCATCCCGTTTGACCACGGCATGCAGGCGGGACACTCCGGAGGCATAGGCCTGATAGGGCGTCAGATCGATATCCGGCATGATCGGTTGTCCTTCACTGAGACGACCCAACGTGAACTCGTTCCTGGAGGCGAGAGGCAGGATTTTCCCACTGTCCATCAAGTGTAAGGAGATCCAACTATTGCCTGGAGCTTCTTTAGGTTCCGGATGGGTGGGTTTCTTGTTCAGTTCCTCAGCGATCTGTTCGTCTGTGATCGCCTGTGTGATGAGCGTATCGATACCATCCAGTTGTGCACCACACTCAGCACAGAACATGGCTCCAGTCACATTTTTGTGCTGGCAATTTGCGCAAATGATCATTGAGTCAACTCCTTTTTGGACGGCGTGTTGAACAAGGACCGTGTACCATACTTGATCTTTTTGCTACCGTCAATTGTAAGCGCATTTTGCTTCTCTAAATTTTCCATTTCCAAAAGAATTGTCTGCGCCAGACTGCGTTCGCCCTGCAGCAACAAATTCGAGGCAAGCCTTTTCAGATGGCGGGTTGCACCAATGAGATTCCCTTTTTCGATCTCGCCGTGGGCACGCTCCTGCATCCGGTACAGCATCAGACGTGACAGCGCCTGAACAATCTTCGGAGGCGGAGGGGCCTCTTCAGGAGAATCTGAGACGGGACGCTCGATCCGCAGTCGAAGTGGCGGCACCGGCATGACCTGGGATGCAATTGCAACTTTGAGCATGCCGTCCAATATGGTAAGAGAGTTAGATTGTACCGCTTTTGGGTGAATCACATACTCGAAAATCACCTGTGTGGCGGTCTCTTGCAAGATGGAACCCAGGTGCAGAGTGTCTTCGCCCAACGCGATGGGAGATGGGTCTGGCTGAAGTCGAAACGCATACGTCAGATCGACATCTTCGATGAATTTCGTATCCAGAGTGACATCATCAGCGTAGGTTTGTGCAAGAGCATTAAATTTTTCGAGCAACAGCCGCTTGATATCCTGTGGCCGGGCAATATAAGCACTACTGCCCCCCGTCCGGGTAGATAGGACGTCCAGAAATATATCGTTCCATTCCTGTCCAATGCCCATTGCGCTGATCCCGATCCCGTGCTCGGCAAGTTTCGAAGCCAGCGCGAGGCATTGCTGTTCATCTCCGTAGGTATGACCGTCAGTCAGAAGGATAATATGATTGATGCGTTTCCCGTCCAGACTACGCATGACTTCCTTAACGCCCATTTCGAGTCCCTGGTAGATCTCTGTCGCGCCAGAGGGCTGGATCATCTGGATTCTCGCTTCCAGGCGTGCCTTTTCCTGATGATAAGAGGCTGGGATGATCACTTCCGCACGGTCGCTAAATGCGACAACACTCAAAATATCCTGTGGCCTGAGATTGCGCAGCACCTGAATTGCCGTGGCTTTGACCGTATCCATTTTTTCGCCCTGCATCGAAGTGGAACGGTCCAGTACAAGGCAGGCATTCAGGGGCGGAGAAGGCGTCGCGCGCGCCGCGGCCGGTGTATCCAATTCCAGAATGAAATAGAGCATTTGCGGTTCATTCAGGTGGATCAAATTTGGGCGGCTGTACAAAATTTTATGGGTATAGGGAAGTACAGTCTTGTCTTCGGGCGGTAAAGTCGCGTCATATTGCATGCGCCGCTTAGAGTTGTAAAGCACCTCATAAGCCTGTTGAACACCCAGGAATAGTTCTGTCTCACCGGCTGCCGTATTCTTATCGGGATGAAGTTTTTGGGCCGCCTCGAAGTAGGCGCGCTTGACCTCTTCCTGTGTGGCATCCCTGGCTATACCGAGAAGAGCGTAGTAATCCGGCTGAGGCGACATGACTATCCAATCAATTGAACCAGTATTACGCTAATATTGTCCGGACCGCCCGCGGCATTTGCCGCATTGACAAGATTTTGGCAGGCGCGTGGAAGGCCAGTGGCTTCATTAATGGAGCGGATGAGGTCCTGTTCTGTAAGAACTCCCCATAATCCATCGCTGCAAAGCATTAAATACCCGGGTTGTGGAAAACCAACTGTAAAAATATCAGGATCAAGGATTTCGCCCTGACCAAGTGCACGGTACAGCACATTCCGGTGTGGGTAGTTTACGGCTTCGTCATGTGTAATATGGCCGAGTTCCTCCAGGCGTTTCACAAGTGAATGGTCGCGCGTGATCGGCTCAACACGTCCATCCGGATAAATAAAATAAGCCCGACTGTCTCCAACATGCGCAACCGTGATCTGTTGACCCAGCACCAGCGCCGCGGTTAATGTTGTGCCACTGCCGGGTGCTTCACGCTGAATAGCACGCTGAGCCTCACTCACCGCAGCCTGCATGATCTCCTGAAAGGATTCGTCCATCGCCCCCGCCTTGATATGAAAGAGATAGGAATGGAACTTACGCAGGATATACCCTGCCACCGTACGAATGGCAGCGTTACTGGCAACTTCTCCAAATTGATGTCCCCCCATCCCATCAGCAACAATATAAAGCCCAAATGGTAGATTTCCGGTATTCCCTGCCATCGTTGTTGTGAGGGCAAGCAAACTATCTTCATTCAACTCACGCTGTTTCCCCACAGACTGTCCGCAACTGGCAACCAGCTGCTGAAGCTCGAAACGCGGATTCTGATTGCTAACTATCGCCTGTATCTGCTGCTCAGAGAGGGGGGCAGTGTTGGCGATATCCTGTGCAGAGGCTGGCTTTTTTCTATTGCCAGATAACCAGCGGAGAAATTTATCCACAAAAACTCCTTCTCAGGCAAGCAAGGCATAAATTTGATGATCGGTCGAACCAATGTATACAATATCATCATATGCCACCGGTGAACCCGTGATCGCTCCGCCCGTACCAAACTTCCATCGCAAACGGCCTGTACGATATTCAAGACAATAGAGATTGCCATCTACCGATCCGCAATATAACGAATCTTTGTATACCACTGGAGAACTGTTTACCTGGTGCTCCGTCCGAAAACGCCAGACTTCCTTCGAACTCTTGGTCTCCACAGCATAAATAAATCCATCGGACGCTCCCACAAAGACCAGATCATCCACGACACACGGCGTACTAATGGACGGCTTTCCCAGGCGGAATCGCCAGAGCACCCAGCCGTTGCGGGGATCCAGCGCGTAGAGAGTGCTATCCATGGACGAAAAATAAATAGCCTGCTCTGTCCCAACTGTTGAGCCTGTGATGGAACGCTTGGCATGGAAACGCCACTTGAGCTCACCGCGGAAATCTACAGCATAATAGTCACCACTTTCAGAACCTGCATAGACGAGATCGCGCAGAACAAATGGCGTCGAGCGGACTGCATCTGCCGTCTCAAATCTCCATGCCATACGACCCGTATTCAAGTTCACAGCATGGATGTGACTATCATCGGAACCAAAGAATATATGTCCTTCTGCAATGGTCGGCGAGGAACGCACAGGTCCATCTGTGTAATACGTCCAGATTACTTTTCCGGTACGAGAACTGATCACATGCAGACGCTTATCTTCTGAGCCAAAATACAGATTCCCATCGACAACCGCAGGACGTGTTATGACACCTCCATCCGTTGGATACTTCCACTGAAACTTCCCGTCCGCTGCATTCAAAGCATAAAGATTATTATCGTATGAACCGATATAAAGCATTCCCTGCGAAACGGTTGGCGTACCACGGATCTCATCCTCGCACTTGAAGGACCAAAGCGCCTTAATCCCACTTGCACCAGCGTGCGGACCAGTCTTTGGGCCTGTGCCCATAGAAACAGATACGGGCGCGCCGGTCCTGCGCGCAACTGTCATCAGAGCCTGTTTCATGTCTGCTGCAGTTTTGAACCGGCTTTCAGGGTTGTATTCCAAAGCCGTGTTAACAACAGCTTCTATCTCAGGGGAAATGTTGGAGTTGATCCGGCGGAGCGGACGCTCGGAGAACGAGAAGGGCGGTTCAAGGCGCGGGTCGCGACGCGAGAGGGCATGGTGGATGGTCGCGCCCAGAGCATAGATATCCGCGGAAGGGGTTGCCTCCCCGCGATATTGTTCGGGCGGAGAATATCCTTCGGTGCCGATCATTGTGCCCTTCGTCCCGGATTGGAATGTTTTGGCGATCCCAAAATCTACCAGCACCACATCGCCATTGTGATTGATCATCACATTCGAGGGTTTCATATCCCGGAAGATGATGGGGTCCGGTTGATGCCTGTGCAGATACTCGAGCACGTCGCACAGTTCAACCGCCCAGGTCAACACCTGACTCTCCGGCAGAAAACCATTGGTCTCATTGATGATCGCCTCAAGGTCCTTGCCATGGATGAACTCGAGCACCAGGTACGAACGGCTTTCCACTGTGAAATAATCGTAAATACGAGGAATGGCAGGATGGTGAAGCGTGGCCAACAGATTGGCTTCCCGTTCAAAATTCTGGACGATCGTTTCGCGCACAAGTGGATCCGGCGCGGTATTGATCATTTCCTTGACCGCTACCAGCTTGACCACGTTCGGGAAATGCATATCACGGGCGCGGTATACCGAACCCATGCCGCCAATCCCTATCACTTCTTGAATTGCATAGCGATTGGCAAGTTTGATGCCTGCCTGAAGTTGACGAGGAGGGGAGGAACCTTGATCACCCCGATCATCTGACAACTCAGGAAATATCCTTGTCTCCAGTGTATTCTCCTAGTTTGTCAGATTATAGTTTGCTGTGCACGCTTTGACAACCACCTGAGGGGCAGTAACATTTCAATTTCGTAGGTTAAACCCACAATTCCCGGCAAAAGTCCCTTGCCGGGAACCTGTTTCTAAGGCACAATACGGCATTGTGAAAATTCTGGTAGTCAGCGATGAAGTTGTCGAACGTCTCTATAACCTGTGCCAAAGCGGTCATTTTCGCGAGATCGAGCTGATCCTTGGCTGTGGAGACCTGCCTTATCCCTACCTTGAAAATCTGCTCACCTTCCTGAACATTCCCCTTTTTTATGTGCCCGGCAACCATGACCCAACCTACCATCCCGGCAATCCACTCGCTCACGTGGAAGGCGGCTCAAACCTGGACCTGAGGGTGGTCCGCTTCAAGAAATTCCTGATCGGTGGCTTCGGCGGATGCATCCGTTACCGCCCGGATGGCACAAATCAATATTCACAAGGGGAAGCCTACTTTCGGGCGTATCGTCTGCTGCTGCGTTTGTTGTTGAATAGAATGCATTACGGACGCGCGCTGGATATTCTCATCACACACTCACCTCCCTTTGGTATCCATGATGAAGATACTCATGCCCACCAGGGATTAAAAGCCATCAATTGGCTGCTCCGTGTGGCAAAGCCGCGCTATCATTTTCACGGGCATACTCATTTCCAGCGCCGCAATCTTTCGCCTTCAGAGACTACCCACGGACTGACGAGGATCACCAACGTCTTTCCTTATAAAATTGTTGAAGTCAATCATTGAAAACACGTTGAGATAACATCACCCATTTGGGGTTTACAGGAAGCCGCAGATTGGCATATCCTTTTATGTGAGGAAAGAAAAATTTTTCAAAGAATAAGTTATGTCAGATGAATTTTCCGAGCAGGCACGCACAGACTTTCAACGCGCGCGCTTCAAAGCCTTTATGAACCGAGTGATGGGAGCCCTCTCGGGCCAGCCTGCCATGCTGTTATCGTACGATGACATCAAAGCAAAGCTGCATATCGGCGGTCCCATCTATCGGGGGGTGCAAACCGTTCGTGTGGATCAGATCGCGGGGAGTCTGAACCGCTATCATGAGTTTGACCGTGTGTTCCTGCCCGCCAGTGACAAACTGGCCGACCGCTGGCAAAGCGTCAATCGCGCCTTCTACCAGGATATCAGCCTGCCCCCGGTCGTTTTATACAAAGTTGGCCAAGTCTATTTCGTTGTGGATGGACATCATCGTGTCTCCGTGGCGCGCGAGCAGGGGCAGCTCTTCATCGAAGCCGAAGTGCGCGAGTGTGCCACGCGGGTGAATATCACACCCGATATCAAACTCGACGACCTGCAGATCCTGGAAAGTAAAGTGAAGTTTCTGGAACGTACTTCACTCGACCGATTAAGAGCGGGTGCCAATATCAAAGTAACCATTCCCGATGGCTTCGACAGAATGCTGGAGCATATCGCCGTGCACCGTTACTTCATGGGACTCGATCTGAAACGCGATATCTCCGATCAGGAAGCGGTCACAGGCTGGTACGATCACGTCTATATGCCGATCGTCAATGTCATTCGCGAGACAGAGATCTTAAACGAATTTCCCGGGAAGACCGAAGGTGATCTCTATTTGTGGGTGCTCGATCACCAGCATTATCTGGAGGCGGAGAAAGGCATCCCCCTGCAGCCGCCCGAAGAGGCCGCGCGGATATTCGTGGATGATGGAGTCAAAAAACCCGCGCGCAAGATACGATCAGATAAAGGCAAGCCAAGGAAAAATAATTAGTAGGGGCGACCTGCAGGTCGCCCCTACGCGCAATGACATGGAGGAGAAAATGACACCCAAACATCCCCTCGCTGGAGTTTACGCCGCGGCTGTTACCCCGTTGAAGCCCGATTCATCATTGGACCTCGACTCTGTCCCCGCGTTGCTCACGTTTCTTGCCGAACGCGGCTGTCACGGGGTCGTGCTGTTTGGCACCACCGGTGAGGGACCATCCTTCTCGCCAGGTGAGCGCGAGACATTGATGCGCTTCGCCTGCGAGTTTCGCACATCCATGCCTGGCTTGCGCTTGATCGCCGGCACAGGCACTCCCAGCCTTTCAGAAACCATAGATCTGACGAAGCTTGCTTTCGAGCTTGGTTTCGAGGCTGCCTTAGCTGTCCCGCCTTATTACTTCCGCAAAGCGACGGACAACGGTTTGTTCGCATGGTTCAGCGAGGTCATCAATAAAGCTGTTCCGTCAGATGGATACCTGCTTGGTTATCATTTTCCCAATGTGGCCGGGATCGGTTTTTCCATGGAATTACTTGCGCGTCTAAAGGATGCTTTCCCAACTCAATTCGCGGGGATTAAAGACTCATCTCATGATCCTGAATTCGCGCGCAATCTGGGTGAAAGGTTCGGCTCCGATCTGGTCGCGCTCAACGGCACCGATTCCTACCTGCAGCTCGCCATGCAGAATAAAGCCGCGGGGTGTATCACTGCACCCGCGAATATCCTTTCCCCGGGTTTGCGTGAGATATGGAATTTAATGAATGCAGGCAAAGACGCCACGGAAGTTCAGGCACGCGTGAAAGAACAACGCGAGGTGATTGAGAAATATCCGCCCTTCCCACCCACGTTGAAAGCCTTGCTTCATCGTCTGTATCGACTACCGCGCTGGTCCGTCAAACCACCGCTGGAATCGATCTCGCAGGAGATGGAAGAAAAGGTAGTTTGGGAATTCGAGAGCTTGAATTCATAAACTCACCTTAAGCAGTTTTTATTCTTTGCCACAGAGATCACAGAGAAAATCCGAGAAGAAAAACTCTCAAAACTCTGTGTGCTCTGTGGCTGACTGCATAACATCAGTTATAAACTCATTTACCCCATGAAAAGAGAGTAGAGCATCTGATCTCTACTCTCTTTTTTACTCTCTACTTTTGACTGAAATATAGCTGCCCATGATTAAGCGCACGGATCGCTGTGACTAATTCTGCGCCTGCTGAGTCCTTGAGCAAATAACCCTGCGCGCCCGCCTCCTGAGCGCGCTGCATGTACTCAGCTGTGTGATGCATCGAAAGGATCACAACTTTTGTGTTCTGGCAGGATCTGCAAATGATCTTGGTTGCTTCGATCCCATTCATGACAGGCATGGAGATATCCATCACCACCACATCCGGGCAGTACTGGATGGCCTGGTCTACTGCCTCCTGACCGTTCGCTGCCATTCCAATGATCTGGATATCCCCTTGTGCCTCAAGCAGGTAACGCAGGCCGTCACGCAAAACGGTATGATCGTCAGCGACAAGGACTGTAATCATAACTGTTGATCCTCAACTTTCTCCCGGTCATCGTTTTTAAAGGGGATCGTTACTTCTACAGTGGTGCCTGCACCAGGGACTGAACTCACTTTCAACTTGCCGCCAAAAGCATCCGCGCGCTCGCGCATGATCGTTAGTCCGTGGCTGCCCGGACGATTTGCATCCTGCCAGGATGCAATGCCGATACCATCGTCCCGGATGCTCAAACAGATGGCCTCCTCTTCCTGCCGCAGCGTCAGGTTGACTGTCTCGGCACGGGAGTGACGCGCAATATTCATGAGGGCTTCCTGGGCAATCCGCAGGAACGTCATTTCAACGCTGGGGCCCAGGCGCGGGATCGGACGATCGGGCTTTTCAAACACAACCTTAATATTATAGCGAGAGGTGAACTTGCTTAATTGCGATTCCAGTGCAGCCTCCAGCCCATAGTCATCGAGCACCGCCGGTCGCAGATCGGTCATCACGTCGCGCACGAGTGCGATTGTCTCGGCCACCAGTTTCATGGAATCGTTCAGGCGTGCACCGATTTGCTGCGCGGCCTCCGCTGAAAGCTGGTCGTTGATGATGATCAAATTAATATTCAGGGCCGCCAGGGTTTGCCCGACACGATCATGCAACTCACGTGCCAGTGCGCGGCGTTCATCCTCCTGGACCTCCACGAGGCGCTGGGAAAGAAGGCTTAAGCGCCGGTGGCTTTCTTTCAAATCCCGCTCTGCGCGCTTGCTATCCGTGATGTCAACTGTAACTGTCACCACACCCACATCTGCAACGTCAACCGGTGCAGCGCTGACGCTGGTCCAAATCGTCTCGCCATTCTCCAGAACAATACCGGTTTCAACGTTATAAATCGTCTTGTTCTCTCGCAGAGCACGCGCGCTGGCGAATTCACCGGGCGGCATCGGCGTGCCATTCGCCCGAATATATTTTCTGGGTTTATATGCCTGGCCGAATAACTGTTCCCTGGATAGCCTTACAATGTCCGGCAAAGCCGAGTTCATCTGGAGAATCCTGCCATCCAGGTCGAGGAAGGAAATGCCAACGGGCAGAAGGTCAAAAAGTGTGCGCAGTTTTTCTTCATTGGCTAGCGCTGTTTCCTCACTCTGACGTAGGGCTTCCTCGATCCTCTTGCGTTCGGCGATCTCCTCGCGCAATGATTGGTTCATGGCCTGGATGGTAGCAGTACGTTTTTGTACACGGTTTTCCAGTTGGAGGTTGAGTTGCTGAAGCGCATCCTCGGCCTGTTTGCGACCGGTGATATCCACTTCCACCGCGACCGCGGACTGTGTTTTACCTTCTGCATCCATAACCGGCGAGACACTGACACCCACCCAGATCAATGAGCCATCCTTGCGCAGGAGACGTTTTTCGAGCTTGAACGGAGTACCTTCCAATATCATGCGGTCATATAACCGCTTGTTTTCCTCTCTATCCTCAGGATATACAAATTCCCAGAACGTTTTTCCGAGCAGTTCCGATTCGGTGTAGCCGAGCATGTCACAGTAGGCTTGATTGACGAAGATGAACCGCCCCTCTCCATCCTTTCGAACGATCCCAGCGGTTGCCTGGCTGAGGATGGCCCGCAAATGTTCCTCCGACTGACGCAGCGCTTCCTCTGCCTGCAAGCGTTCAGTGATGTCAAAGGCTGTGCCACCGATCAGCGCCATGTTGCCATCCAGGCCCGGAATGGGGAACTTGGTCACCAGGGAATAATGCAAAACACCATCCTCCTGTGGCAATGTCTCAACAGTTTGCACACCCTTCTGGCTGGTGAGCGCCTGTTCATCATTTTGCTTGAATTGGATAGCTACTTCAGGAGGAAAGACCTCTGTATCAGTTTTGCCATAGAGCTTCTCGCGCGGGGTACCGAATGCTTTCTCGGCTGCCGCGTTCGCAAAGACATAACGACCCTGCACATCCTTGATCCACGCCAGTCCGGGGAGATGCTGCATGAAACGTGCAAAACGTTCTTCGCTTTGCCGCAGCGCCTCTTCCGCCTGCTTGCGCTCGGTGATGTCGAGCACAAAAGCAGCAATTTCTTCTCCCGGGCCCGGAAGCATGGCATCTGCAACGTAAATGGGAACACGCGTCCCGTCGGCGCGAACGTATTCCTTTTCATAGGGTTCACAAACACCGCGCTCGCGCAGCTCCTGAATTGCCTTCTCATCCGCAGATAACCACTCCGGCGGTGTGAATTGTTTCCAATCCACCTTTCCATCGATCAAATCCTGACGGCTGACCCCGAGAAGGCGCAGATAATAGTCATTTGCCAGTACAACTTTTCCGCTGGTGTTACCGATCAGGATGCCAACAATATTGGAGTTGAAAAAGCGCATGAACCGCTCGTTCTCGATCCGGAGTGCCTCTTCGGCTTGCTTGCGCCCGGTAATGTCAATGGTAAGTACGATCGCCTGCCCAATAGAGTCGAGCAACGGTGCCTGTTGCGTCCAATAGACGCGCCCGTTGTATTCGGTCTCGAAATTTACGGTTTCCCCCGCGAAATTCCTTCGCAGGCGATCCTCCATCTCGACACCGCGCTCGTCAGGAAACACTTCTGAAACTGTGTGACCTTCGAGCATTTCACGCGTTAATCCAAAAGCCTCGGTGACCGATCCTTCAGCTACCAGATAACGGAAATCTTTATCTACCACGTAGACCCCACCACCCGGAATACTGCGGGCAATTGCTCGATACAGAGCCTCATTTGCGCGCAACCGTTCCTCGGCACGTTTGCGATCGATCCCAAAGGCAAGCTGGCGGGCGATCATCAGGCCGAGTTCGATTTCTACATCGCTGCATTGGTGATGTCTGTTGAAATACGCCATAAACTTACCGATCAGTTTTCCATATAAAACAAGCGGAATGAATACAAGTGAATTAATTCCTTCCGCCAGGATAGTAGCTTTGAGCGAGTCGCTTAAGTCAGAGTTGTGAATATCGCTGACACAAACCGGATATGGATTTTTTTCGTCCGCTGTCCAGGGCGAATGCCCCTCTGTGGCTTTGCGATAACCATCGGATAAGCCGTGCCAGGCAACAAACCGCATTACACCAGTATCGTCGAAGAGCAGGATCGAAGTCCGGTCACATTGCAGCCCGTTCAGGATTGCGTTCAGTGCTGCATCGTAAACGCCTTCAAGCGAATCCGTGTGATGCAATTCATCCGATAGTCGATAAAGCGACTCCTGCTGTCGCGCATATTCAGCCACTGCCCGCTCGACGCGTTTGCGTTCGGTAATATCCTTGCCATACAAATTAACATAACCAAGTTCAGGAACGGGCGCCAGCGTGCAGGAGAAAATTCTTTCACGATGTTCGATCTCCACCTCTGTCTTCATTCGCGATGCCAGGGCGTTCATAACAGCCTTTTGCAATCCATTCGGAACCACCGGATCCGCATCGTGTTTCCAGCTTTCCAATAAGGGTGCACTGGCGGGGTTTGCATACGAAACTCTGCCATCCGGCGTCAGGCGCATCACCGGGTTGGGGTTTTCCTCAGGCATTCTGGAGACCACTCGAATTTCATCCTGGGTCTTCTTGTTATGGGTGATATTCTGCGCTACACCGAACATCCGCTGTGCATTGCCTGCCTCATCGTAGACAACTTTTGCATTTGCTTCCAGCCAGACCACCCGGCCATCTTCAGGATTGATCATGCGGTATTGCAGAGAATACAGATCACGGTGACTTTCCACAGCTTTGGCAATCGCTTCTGAAATGGCTTGCGCGTCTTCCGGAGGACTGAGTTTCCAGACTGCCTCCACGCTGTTTTGAGGCAATAAACCGGCCGAGAAGCCAAGCACCTGCACAAAATTATCTGCAAATGTGTAAATCTGCTTTTGAAAATCCAATTCCCATTTGAACATTCGCGCCGCTTCGGTGGCGAGGCGCAGGCTTTCCACCGATTCACGCAAGGCCCGTTCCACACCCTTGCGATCTGAGATATCGAGCACCACACCGATCGTGCAAACAGGTTTGCCATCTTCATCACTGACCAACGAACGCGTCAACTCCACCCAGACAATCCCGCCATCTTTTCGCACAAATCGCTTTTCGAGTCCATAAAAGGGGATTTCGCCGCTAACAAGTCGCTCGTGCAGCTTGATATCAAGGGCATAATCATCCTCGTAAGTACAGTCCCGGATCCCAAGCCGGAGCAATTCCTTTTTCGAGTAGCCCAAAATGCGGCAGAACTCTTCATTGGCATCGATGTATTTGCCGTCCAGTGAAGCTTCTACGATCCCGATATGAAGGTGTTCATAAGCAGTCAATGGGTATTTCCCAATGGACCTGGAAGTAGTTTTTGGCGCAGAACCGTGAACTTTCTTAACTGTCACTGCCTTAGAAGACACAGTCCTCGCCTTCGTTTTGCGCTGTGTTTTAACACTCATACATGCATACCTTTTACAAACTTGAAAAACGACCCGGAGATTTTCCCCGCTTGCTTTATAGTTCGCCTCAGTCATCATTATAATATCGTGTTTATGAAACCGAGGGCGGCATTTGTACTGCGCGAAGTACACAACATGACACGCTCGAACTGGATAACTCAGCGCGTGGATCAGAAACCAAGATTGAAAACGGGACTGCTGGGGAACTGGATACTTTGAAGTCACAAATTGTTTCTCACATAAGAAGCAATTTGGACTGTCCTATACAATATTATACGACTTTTAGAGGTTTTTAGCGGTGTTGCAATCGAATCGTGACAACGACATGAATTTGTAAGATTAACGATCGAGCCCCGGTTTGTCCGGTACAATATCCCTTCTATGAATACCTGGCGACTCATTATCACTCCGCCCGCGCGTGGCGCGTGGAACATGGCTGTAGACGAGGCCGTTCTCGAACACATCGGACGCGGCGCTTCCCTGCCGACCCTCCGGCTGTACGCGTGGGCCCCGGCCTGTCTCTCGCTGGGGCATGCCCAATCCTTCGCTGACGTGGATATCGCCCGCCTCCAGGAACGAGGCTGGGAGGTCGTGCGCCGCCTCACCGGCGGACGCGCCATTCTACATACCGATGAATTGACTTATTCTGTCGCTGGCAGCGCCGAGGAACCTGTGCTGGCAGGCAGCGTACTCGAAAGCTACAACCGCCTCGCGCAGGCTTTGCTGTTTGCCGTAAAAGAACTAGGGTTGCCCGTGGAAATGAAAGAAGCAGCGCAAAAAAACAGTCTGCAGAATAACCCTGTCTGCTTTGAGGTACCCTCTTCTTACGAAATTACGGTCGGTGGCAAAAAATTGATTGGCTCCGCCCAGGCTCGCAAAAAGGAAGGCGTGCTGCAACATGGCTCACTGCCCCTGACCGGCGACCTGACGCGGATCTGTCAGGCGCTGGTCTTCGAAAGCGAGCCGGCGCGCGCGAATGCCTCGCAGCGCTTACTGGCGCGGGCCGCGACCGTGGAATCCGCTTTGTCGCAGATCCCGCCGCAGGTCAAAGATCCCGCTGTTCTTCGCGGGGCGGGAGGGCGCGCGGTCGGTTGGGAAACGGCCGCCCAGGCCTTCATCCAGGCGTTCGAAACGCAGCTTGGGCTATGTTTTGAGAAGGGGGGACTCTCTGAATCCGAATCCCGCAGAGCCGAGGAATTGGTCAGAGAAAAATACGATCATCCGTCGTGGACAGAACGAGTATAGTTTAGATCACGGATTCCAACGACTCCCGTCGTTGGAATCCCAAAGTCAGGAGACTTTGGAGTCCAGATCCAGGTTAGCCCGGGTCGTCCAGAAAGATCGTGTTGGGATAACCAAGTGCAGCAAAGAACTTGAAGAGATAGGCTTCCGCGTTGAGTTTTGCCTGTTCGAGGATGCCATCTTCGAGCGCAGCTTTGCGAATTTCCTCTTCCGCGCGCTGTCGGACCAGTGTTTCAAGATTGACATCCGGTTTGGCCAGGATGCCTGTTTCGCGATCGTAGACGTAGGACTTTTCATTATCGAGCGTGGCAACAAAGATTTCAGTCGGTGGCAATCTCACGGTAAGCACACCGTTTTCATAACGCATATCTTCAGGCTGGAGTTTTTCCATATCGATGCCGGCGATCACCGTGCCGTGTCCTACGAACAGGATCTTGTCACCAAATAACGACTGGAACGTGCCGCCGCCCGTTTCACCGGTGATCACTTTCTCGATGCTGTATTGGATCGTCTCCAGGCGCGCCAGCGCCCGGACTTCGTTGATGTATGTCACCGGGTCCGGGATGATCGTGGGCGTCGGGTTCAAGAGGTTTGAGACCTGGGTCTGTAATGCCTGATTCGCCTGATTGACCTGCTGGAACGGCGCGGTCGCAGCCTGTGCAGATTCCCGAACCGTCTGCACAATGAAATACACGCCGACGACCAACACGGCAATGATCAAAAGCGAAAGCACAGACGAAAGAAAATTGTTGTTTTTCATACAGGTATTATAATCTTAATAAATTGCCAGTGAAACGCAAGCCTATCCTACCAATCATAGCCGCAGTTCTCATTACGTTCGTTTTTGCGAATTGTAATTTGTCGCGCATCAGCCTCGCTCGAACAACGGCGACACCGACCGCAACGCTCCCGAGGATCACACCAACAGAGACAGCGCCGCTGCCGTTCCCAACTGTGGAACTGGGTCTCGCCGAAAATCCGCTGATCCTGGCCCTGCCGCCTTCTGCCAATTCACAGGCGCAGATCGATGCGGCGAAAGTGATCGCCTCTCAATTTACTGAACGAACCGGGTATACCGTTGTTACGGTGGTGCCGGATTCCTACAGCGCGCTCGTGGAGTCCCTTGAAAAGGGGAACGCGCATATTGTGCTCCTTGATCCCTATGCTTATGAGCTGGCTTTCCGAAAGGACCTGGTGCGCGCCTCCTACGCGATCTTAAGAGATGGCAAGGGAAAGTATGGTGCGCAGTTCCTGGCAACCCGCCGGGGTGATTTCACATCCTACTTCGATGAGAGGACGGGGAAGAATACGACTGAAGAGGCAGCCATTGCTCTGGCCCAATTCGCAGATAAAAAGCCCTGCTGGAGCGATGAGATATCACCCTCTGGCTATGTGGTTCCGCTGGGCTATCTTAATGAGAATCAAATTGTGACGAAGGCTCCTGCCTTTGTGGGAGGACATCCAACGGTGGTCCGTTCGTTGTATGCCAGCGGTATCTGCGATTTCGGCGCGACCTACATCGACGCGCGCAAATTCCCTTCGCTGGAAGATGAGTTCCCCGATCTTGTGGAACAGGTCATCGTCGTCTGGCAGATCCCGCCCCTTATCCCCTACAATGTACTGGCATTTTCCACGAACATGCCACAGCCCATGCGTGATCTTTTTTCAAGCCTGGTTCCGCCCATTCTGCAAACCGAGGCAGGCAAAGCCGCGTTCAAAACCGCTTATGACATTGATGAGCTGGAACCGGTGAACGATGGGTATTATGAAGAGTTCCGCATTTATGTGGATGAATCCGGTGTTGACCTTCCCGCCTTGTTAAATAAGCAATAATTTTTCCTTAAACAGGGTCTCTTGTCTAATTCCTGAATACAATGTATTATCCTGGACGATAGGGAAGTTTTCCCAAACCCAAATCTTTCAAGAGGAGAAGATTATGAAGAAGTCACTGCATCTATCTTTTGCTGTGATGGCGATCCTTGTGCTGGTTATTTCTGCCTGCGCACCCGCCACAGCAGCACCTACCCAACCGCCGGCCACTGAACCACCGACAGAAGTTGTCACGGAGGCCCCGACGGAAGCAGCGACAGAGGCCCCCACAGAAGCGCCTACTGTTGAACCCCCCACGCCGACCCCGCCTCCGCCTCCCGTCTGTGACAAACTGCCCAACGCTCCCGCCGCACCCGCTGCCGGCGAACTCGGTTCCGCCGATAATCCGATCGTAATCACCTTTGTACCATCCGGTGATACCGGCAAGATCACTACAGCTGGCACCGCGATTGCGGACTGCTTGAGCGAGATGACCGGCTTGAGCTTCAAGATGGAAGTTGGAACAACATTCGCCGCCTCCATCGAAGCCATGGGAGCTGAAAAAGCACAAGTTAGCTTCCTCAACACTTTTTCTGTTCTGCTGGCTGAACAGAAATATGACATCGTTCCGGCTTTGGTTGCCATCCGCAAGTATGCGACCAATGACCTCGATCCTGATAATGCACTTGGCGGAGAACTCCAGCCTTTCTATAAAGGACAATTCATTGCCAACGTCGATTCTGGCATCAAGTCCTTCGCCGATCTGAAAGGCAAGACCTTCTGCTTCGTCGATCCGAACTCCACCTCCGGTTACATCGTTCCACGCATTATTTTGAAAGCCAATGGCATCGATCCTGACACGGATTTCGCAGCCACTCAAAACGCCGGCTCTCACCCCAATGTGGCAGTTGCCGTCTATCAGGGCGACTGTGATGCAGGTGTGACCTTCATCAATGTGCTGACCGATGCCTCTGCCAATTTGCAGGCCACCTATCCCGATATTACGGAAAAGGTGCAGGTGTTTGCCGTCAGTGACCGCATTCCGAACGACGGCATGCAGTTCATTAAGTCCCTCGATCCTGCTTTGCAGCAAGTCATCGTTGATGGCATGCTGGCCATGGCAGCCGACCCGGGCGGCAAGGCTGTACTGAAGAGTCTGTATAACTATGATGCGTTCCAGGAAGTGGAACCCACCTTCTATGATGATTTTGCAGGTGTTCTAAAAGCTGCGGGTGTCGATCCCGCTGAGCTCGTGAAGTAAGTCTTCTGTAAGCCTGGCAGGTCGCCTTGACCTGCCAGGCTTTTCTTTTGAAGTCTTTTTACCCTATTGAAAATTACGGTGTCATCATGCTCAAAGTCGAGAATCTCACAAAAGTCTATCCGAACGGAACCCAGGCGCTAAAAAACGTCAGTTTTGAGGTGCAGGATGGCGAATTTCTGGCAGTGATCGGTCTCAGTGGTTCAGGCAAGTCCACACTGTTACGCTGTATCAATCGCCTGATCGAACCGACCTCCGGAAAGATCTTTTGGAATGGTCAGGACATCACCGCGGCTTCGATTGCAGACATGCGTAAGATCCGCCGGCAGATCGGTATGATCTTCCAGCAATTCAACCTGGTAAAACGTTCCTCGGTGTTCACGAATGTGCTTTCCGGCCGTCTGGGTTACGTTAATACTCTATCAAGTTCCTTACACATGTTCTCGGCAGAAGATCGCAAGCGAGCGCTCGCCAGCCTCGAGCAGGTGGGATTGGCCAATAAGGCTCACGTACGCGCCGATTCGCTTTCCGGTGGGCAGCAGCAGCGCATTGGGATCGCGCGGGCCCTGATGCAGGAACCGAATTTGATCCTGGCAGACGAACCGGTCGCCTCTCTGGATCCCGTTCTGGCACACTCGATCCTCAAATATCTCGAGCAGTTAAATAAGGAACGCGGGATCACCGTGCTTTGCAGTTTGCACTTC
>DASTJG010000185.1:0-3529 GCA_035716785.1 Anaerolineales bacterium | reverse complement strand
CACCGGTGGGGGTGAGGCGTACACCCCGATACGGTTCGTGCACCAAAAATCCGTTTTGGTTTAAACGTTTGACCATCGTGGAGATGGCCTGGGCCGAGGCTTCCACGTGAGAGCTCAGCAGGGAAAGGGATACTTGTTCATGATCCTGTTGGAGACGGTAAATCTCTGCGGCGTAACGCTGCATGGCAGGGCTGACAGTCATCTTGCTCAAACTCCGGAAAGTATCAACCAGGTTGAAGACTGGTTGCAATGAGATATAAAGGAAATTTAATACAAATATCTAGATTATTCAGGTTGTGAAAATTATACTACACGCCACTTGAGTAAGATAAATCCTATCTAAATTATCATTTTAGGTTTTGAAGGGAAACCTTATTATGGTTCGTAAGACGAAATACCTCATACCAATCATTATTTTGCTGCTGATCAGCGCCTGCGCGCCTGCGGCACCAACTGAAGTCCCCGCGGAGCAAGCCTCCTCTACGGACCTTGGTGGGATCAAAACGTATTTACTGGATAAATCCTCCGAGTTGACGGCCAGCTCGAAATCCCTGAAAGAAGCGAGCGACCGGTATTACACATTGGCAGAGTCCTCCAGCTTCGATTACGCAGGAATGTGGGCAAACAACCCCGTGGAAGTCCGCGCGGCGTTGAAGGATGCGAAGTCCGCCTGGATGGCGGCCAGCCCGCTGTACGAACAGATGGAAGGCATCGTGGCGGGTACGCCCAGCCTCGCCGAATATGACGTGATCCTCGACGCGGGCGCCTCCGGGGAGGATGACCCCGAAAACGCCGTGCCCTTCGATCTCACCCTGCCCGATGGGCGCGTTTTGCCGAAGCCCGGCAATCTCTTTGGTGTGCTGGAGAGCACACTCTGGGGCACCTATGGCGGCTACACGGCCGGTATCGAAGCCGACCTGGATGGGAATGGCTCGATCGATTTCGGTGAGAAACTCCCTGACGCCAACGTCCTCAAGGCGGGCGCGGACACTCTCGATCAATACACAAACGAGCTTGCCGCGTCCGCCTCCGAATGGACGCCGACCGAATCGGATGCGTTCACGGCACTGGTCGTGATGGTGCCGACCATGAGCGAATACTTCAACTCATGGAAGAACTCCCGCTTCATCCTTGGTGATTCTTCTGAGCAGCGTGACTTCGTTGTCATCTCACGCCTGGCGGATATTCAAAACATCCTCGGCAGCCTGCAGATCGTCTACGGCGAGGTTAGGCCACTGATCGAGGCAACGGATCCCGCGCAAGCTGTTCAGGTTGAGCAGGGGCTGGAAGATTTAAAGGCATTTGTTGCCGAGGTCCATTCCAAAGAGCAGGGCGGTTACCAGCATACGCCCGAAGAAGCTGATGTGCTCGGCGCTGAAGCACAGAACCGGGCAACAGCCATCGCCGGACAGGTCGCGCAGGTCGCGGCGAAGCTCAATATCAAGATCGAAGAGTAATGAAAAAATTTCATCACCGTTTTCTGATCGCTATGCTTGTGGCAATGCTTGCGACTTCTCAGCTTTGGGGAGCCGTACTTGCCCTTTCCTCCTCTCCTGCGCAAAGTGCGGAAGCGATCCGCGCTTCCCTGGTGCAGGCTCAACTCTCGTTGACGAGTGACCCAAACGCCTCGGCTCTTTTGGTGCAGGAGGCAAAAGCCATTTATCAAATCGAACTTTTAGGCAGCATCGCTGCCATCCATCCGAACGCGCATCAAAGAATCCTTTCTGCTTTCGAGAGTCTCTCCGAAAGCGTGGGCGGCGGCGATGTCATTGCCTTTGCTGCGGCACGCGCCGAGGTCTGGACGGGGATCCTCGCTGGCAGTTATGCGATTGTCGAAGACGCCATTCAAAGTGGCGACGGACGTACTGCGCAGACCTGGTTGCCTGTCCGCGAATTCCGGGTTGCCACGCGTTTCGCGCGTCCCAACGTGGGTGCGACGCTCGCCGTGGAGGGCTTTCTTGCAGGCGATCGTTCAGCAGAGGATACCCTGATGTCGGTGCGCGCCGATGTGCTCGATACCTATCAGGCGCGCATGAGCGAAGCCCTGCGCGATCTCTCGGTTGCGAATGCCAACGATTTCCCAGCCCGGCGCGCGGAACTGGCGGCGTTGGCAGAAGGTTATTTCCTGATCCTGTCACCCGCCTATCTTGAACAACGCGGAAAGTCTTCATTGGCAAGCACAGAAGCGGCGTTTGCTGATCTGCGCGCTACAGCCACGGCAAACCCAAAATTGCTCGATGAAAAACTGATCACGGTGGAAAGCGCCCTCAACAACTTTCGCGCCGCGCCGTTAAGCCCCGAAGAACAATCGCGGCGCGCGGGACAGGTGATGCGTTTCCTTTCCCTGGTGCCTGTCGAGTATGAACGCGGCGTTGCCGAGGGACGCGTAACCCTCGACCTCGAAATCCAGGAAGCCATCACATTCCATGCGGGAGCTTACGCGGCATTTTCCGACCTGAAGGATTTGCTGGATGAGCGCGACCATGAAGGAACCGTCCGTGCCGAGGAGTTGTTCAAATCGCTGGGCAAACAACTTTCGGATGCAGGAAAACGCCAATCGGTCGCCAGCCCGGAAACGGTCAAAGCACAGACCGCTGAACTTTCTGCGGTGCTTGAAACGTTGATCCCGGAAGAGTGGCTCAAAAGCAGCGCGCAGGGCGACTTCGATGTGATCGCATCCATGCTGGACCAGATGCTGGTTGCCGTTCGAAACGGGGAATACGACCTGGCCGAATCTGCGCGTCTGGATGCCTATGCCGTTATGGAAACCGGCCCCGAAGCCAGGCTGATGGTGTTCGCGCCGCAATTGAAATTACAACTCGAAGAGTTATTCTGGAACGGGCAGGGCGCACAGAAGGGACTGGCACACCTGATCAAACAGCGCGCCTCGTATTCAGAGATCAAAGCCACACGGCTTGCATTGGATGTCCATCTTTCTGAAGCACAGAGCGAACTTACCAAGAACACGGCTCCCACAGCGATTGCCATGAACGCGGGCATCATTGTCTTCCGGGAAGGCTTGGAGGCCGTGGTCATCCTGGCCTCATTGATGAGCAGCTTGAAGTCGGTCGAGGAACGTCGTTATCGCAAGCCGATGTGGTTGGGCACGCTGCTTGCCCTCCTCGCCACTGCGTTGACCTGGCTGCTGGCGCACGAAGTCCTGCAATCGCTGGCGCGTTACGGCGAAAAACTGGAAGCGGTGGTTTCCCTGCTTGCAATTGCCGTGCTGCTTGTCATTATGAACTGGTTCTTCCACAAAACCTATTGGACGACCTGGCTGGCAAAATTCCATGCCCAGAAGCGACGTTTGCTCAACGGGGAAACAGGTCTCTTCCTGGGATTGATCGCCCTGGGCTTCACCAGTGTCTATCGGGAAGGATTTGAGATCGTGCTCTTCCTGCAGGCACTGGTGCTCGAAGGCGGCGTGCCTGTTGTACTGGCTGGTGTGATTGGTGCATCAGTCGCGGTTTCCATTGTCGGGATGATCGTCTTCCGCTTGCAAAAGAACCTGCCGTACATGAAGATTCTC
>DASTJG010000184.1:0-30415 GCA_035716785.1 Anaerolineales bacterium | reverse complement strand
CATTCCCGCTCCTTTATGGTGCCATGTTCGGGGATCTGGGACAGGGCCTGGTGTTATTGATCGCGGGTTTGCTCATCAATAGCGGAGTGATCTTGAAGAGCATGAAAAGCCTCGGCTTGTTGATTGCCTATTGCGGTGCTTCCGCCGCAGTCTTCGGGGTTCTCTATGGAAGTGTGTTCGGTTTTGAAGGTGAGCATTTCGAACATGCCTTTGGGTTTGAGCTTCATCCACTTTGGTTGAGCCCCCTTCATGATACACTGCCTGTTCTGGGGATCGCCATCGATGTCGGGATCGTTCTTTTGCTGATCGCCTACCTGCTCGCGATTTTCAATCAGGTTCGATCGCGCGAATGGGCACATTTGATCTTCGGACACAATGGGCTTGTTGGCCTGGCACTCTACCTATCCTTCCTGGGCTTATTGGGTATGGCAGTGCAGGCTTTACGTTTACCGATCATTCCCAAAATTGCGGTTGCTATCAGTAATATTCCATTGCCCTGGGGCATTCTGGCTTTGATCTTCGGGCTTGGCATTATGTTCTCTGAAGTGTTCATCAACTGGATGGAAGGCCATCGCCCGGTAATCGAAGCCCGTGGTGTCGGTGGGTTCATCATGTATTTGATTCAGGCGTTCATGGATCTGTTCGAAACCCTGATCAGCCAGTTGAGCAATACACTATCGTTTGTGCGCGTGGGCGCGTTTGCAGTGGCGCATGGCGGCGTGAGCATGGCGATTTTTGCCCTGGCGGGTGAGGATCTGGGCTTTAAGTACTGGTTAGTCGTTTTGCTCGGCAATATCTTTATTATCGGCTTCGAGGGACTCATCGTAGGCATCCAGACCATGCGTCTGAACTACTATGAATTCCTAGGGAAATTCTTCACGGGAGGCGGCATGCGCTTCGAGCCTTTGGCTGTTACTCCTGCAAAAGAGGAGGGGTAATCGAGGAAACGTATGCGGTAATCAAATATTCTGCGATCTTTCTTTTGGGTATTCGAAAAACAACACATGAGGAGATAAAAAAATGTTTGTCGTTTTCGCGGTTCTCGTTGGCTTGATCCCGGTTATTCCTGCTGTCGTTTATGTGCTTCAGAACGGAAAGACCAGTCCGGCTAAAGCGCTTGCTCGTTTGGTGACCGGGTTCAATGCTTTCAATTTCATCACTGGCATGATGGCGGCGGGGCTTGTAATGGTATGGCTCGCTTCGCCTTCCACTGTGCTGGCTTCCGGAATGGCTCAAGAGGGTGGGGCTGACCCGTATATCACTTTGGCTGCGGCGCTTTCAACGGGATTGGCATCGATTGGCGCCGGTATCGCGGTGGGTGGTTCCGGTGCGGCGGCGGTCGGCGCGACGGCAGAAAAGCCCGAGTCCTTCGGGCGTTCCCTGATCTTTGTGGGTCTCTCTGAAGGGATCGCGATCTACGGTCTGATGATTTCGTTCATTATCCTGGGTCGCTAGGTTCTCCATGAAAGTTTTGGTGATCGGTCACCGGGAAGCAGTCCTGGGTTTCTCCCTGGCCGGTGTGAATGGTCAGGCAGTGAGCACCGCGGAGGAAGCGGACAAGGCCCTGAACGAAGCGCTTGCCTCGAAAGATGTTGGCATCATCCTCGTCACTCAGGATATTGCCCAGCTGCTTCAGGAACGCGTCGAAGACCTGAAATTGCACAGTACTATCCCGCTGGTGGTGGAGATCCCCTCTCCGGCCGGTGTCCCGGAAGATCAACCCTCATTGAGCGAAGTTGTGTTGAAGGCGATTGGGATTAAGTTATGAGTTTATCGTCACACCTGCACTGCAGCAAACGCAGTGTAGGTGCAAGTGTTGCGAGGAGTGGTGCGAAGCGCCACGACGAAGCAATCTCATTTATTGTTTACAAACATATTTTGCGTGAGATTGCTTCGCTGCGCTCGCAATGACAGATAAGGTGATTTATGAGACCTGAAGAAGAAGAAATCGAAGTCCTGTCACGCGCAATCCTGAAGGAAGCGGACGTCGACGCGGAGCAGATCAAGGAAGAGGCAAAAGCCAAAGCCGATGCCATTCGCCAGCGTGCCCAGGCAGAGGCGGAGCAGGAACGCAAGCAGATCCTGGATCAGGCGCGGCAGGAAGCGGAACGTCTGCGCAGCCAGGTGGTGGCGAATGCCCAGCTCAAGGCCCGGACCCTGCAGCTGGAGCATCGCGAAAAACTTCTGGACCGTGTGTTCGAAGCGGCGAAGCAGAAACTACCGGCCATCCAAAAGCGCGCGGACTACAACAGGCTCGCCGCGCAGTTGCTTCGTGAAGCGCTCGTTCAGTTGAAAGCAAATAAAGCCATTGTGCGAGCCGATGCCGCTACACAGAAAATTTTAAAAGATGGTGCACTCAAGGAATTATCAAACGAGTTGAATGCAGAACTATCCATTGGCGATACGCTGGAGGAGGGTTCGGGAGTCATCGTGGATGCATCCGATGGGCATTTGCATTTTGACAACACACTCGAAACGCGCTTGCGCAGACTGCAAAGCTCGCTGCGGTCCTCGGTGCATCAGGTGCTGATGGGAGAGAAGCTATGAGTGAACAAGTCGGGGTGGTGACGTGGATCAACGGACCCGTCGTCCGGGCGCGTGGTTCACGTCATGTCAGTATGCTCGAACTGGTGGAAGTAGGCGACGAGCACCTCGTAGGTGAGGTGATCGGCCTGGATGGCGACATCATCACGGCACAGGTTTATGAAGAGACCTCGGGGATGCGCACGGGCGCACCGATCTTTGGGACGGGCTTGCCGTTATCGGTGGAACTGGGTCCAGGTCTGTTGAAGAGCATCTTTGACGGAGTCCAGCGCCCGCTGCCGTTGATCGAGATGCAGTCGGGTTCGTTCATCGGGCGCGGCATGCGTCTCGATCCGCTGTATCGCAAGGACCGCTGGCGCTTCACGCCCCGCTGCAAGGAAGGCGACAGCGTCATCGGCGGCCAGGTCTACGGCATGGTGATGGAGACCGAGACCTTCGAGCATCGCATCATGGTCCCGCCCGATCTTTCCGGGACGTTGACCTGGGTGGCGGAAGAAGGGGAGTACACCATCGATGAGCCGATCGCGCGGTTGAAAGTTGGCAAAGAGGAAAAAGAACTGACCATGCTCCAGCGCTGGCCCGTGCGCCGGTATCGCCCGTACAAGTCTCGTCTTGCAAGCACGACGCCGTTGATCACCGGGCAGCGTATCCTGGATGCGTTCTTCCCGGTGGCGAAGGGCGGCGCGGCAGGGATCCCGGGTCCGTTTGGTTCAGGCAAAACAGTGACCCAGCACAGCATTGCGAAGTGGGCAGACGCAGATGTGATCGTCTACATCGGATGCGGCGAACGCGGCAACGAGATGACTGAAGTGTTGCAGGAATTTCCGCACCTCGTCGATCCGCGTTCCGGGCGCCCGTTGATGGAGCGAACGGTGCTGATCGCCAACACCTCCAACATGCCGGTGGCGGCGCGTGAAGCGAGTATTTATACGGGCATCACGATCGCGGAATATTATCGTGACATGGGTTACCACGTCGCGTTGATGGCGGACTCTACGTCGCGTTGGGCAGAGGCACTGCGTGAGGTCTCCGGTCGCCTGGAAGAGATGCCTGCGGAAGAAGGCTATCCAGCTTACCTCGCGGGACGCCTGGCGGAATTCTATGAGCGTGCCGGTTACGTCGAAACGGTCAATGGTGATTTTGGTTCGGTCACGATCGTCGGGGCGGTATCGCCTCCGGGTGGTGACTTCTCGGAGCCGGTGACGCAGCATACCAAGCGTTTCATCCGCTGCTTCTGGGCGCTGGATAAATCGCTAGCATCCGCCCGGCACTTCCCGGCCATTTACTGGCTGGATAGCTACAGCGAATACCTGGAAGACATGGCTGGCTGGTGGCGCGAGAAGGTCGGCGTGGATTGGCTGCGAATGCGCAACCAGGCCATGGAAATTTTGAGCGAGGAAGCGCGCCTGGCGCAGATCGTCAAGCTAGTCGGTCCGGATGCACTGCCGGACGAGGAACGCTTGATTCTGGAAACGGCACGTCTGCTGCGCGAGGGCTACCTCCAGCAAAACGCAATGGACCCAGTGGATGCTTATTCTTCTGTAGAAAAGCAAATCAAGATGCTCGACTTAATCCTGCATTTCCATGAACGTGGACTGCGAGTGGTCAAGCGCCGTGCGCCCATTTCGGTCATTCACGACCTGCCGGTGGTGGATACGCTGATCCGTATGAAGTCCGCTGTGCCGAATGAAGAACTGGAAAAGCTGGACGAGATTCGAAAGCAGATTGACGAGCAGATGAGTCAATTAGATTCGGAGTACAGATGAGCAATGTGATCGTACAAAGTGGGCAGGAAGTTCTTGGTGTAAAGAGTATCACGGGTCCGATCATGATCGTCGAGGGGGCGGCAAACGTCAGCTACGACGAGGTGGTGGAGATCCGCGACGCGCAGGGGCGCATGCGCCTGGGACGTGTTTTAGAAGTCGGCGAGAAAATGTGTGTAGTGCAGGTATTTGCCGGGTCAACGGGGCTCTCGATCGATGGTACAAGCGTCCGATTCTTAGGGGATACCTTGCGCATCCCTGTCGCAGAGGAAATGCTTGGACGTGTCTTTGGTGGGTTGGGCAATCCCGTGGATGGTGGGCCTCAGCCGTTAACGGACACGTACGCGGATGTCAACGGCGCGCCGATCAACCCGACCGCGCGTGTCTATCCGCGTGATTACATTCAAACGGGTATCTCTGCCATTGACGGATTGAACACACTCCTGCGCGGACAGAAGCTGCCGATCTTCTCCGGCGCAGGCATGCCACACGACCAGCTCGCGGCGCAAATCGTGCGTCAGGCGACGCTGGGCGCGGAAGCGGGGAAACAGTCTTCGCAATCCGAGCAGTTTGCGGTGGTGTTCGCAGCGATGGGCGTCAAGCACGATGTAGCGGATTTCTTCCGCCGCTCCTTTACCGAAAGCGGCGCGCTGACGCGGGTTGCCATGTTCCTGAACCTGGCGGACGATCCTCCGGTCGAACGTTTGGTCACGCCGCGTGCAGCCTTGACCCTCGCAGAATATCTTGCTTATAACCGCGGGATGCATGTGCTGGTCATCCTGACGGATATGACCAATTACTGCGAAGCCCTGCGCCAGATCTCGAACATTCGTGGCGAAGTACCAAGCCGTAAAGGTTATCCCGGTTATTTGTATAGCGACCTGGCTGCGTTGTACGAACGCACCGGTCGTATCAGCACCAGCGAAGGTTCGATCACTCAGATCCCGATCCTGACCATGCCCAGCGACGATATCACGCATCCCGTACCTGACCTGACAGGTTACATCACCGAAGGTCAGATCACGCTGGGGCGTGACCTCGATCAAAAGGGCATTTACCCGCCGATTGCCGTGCTGCCCAGCCTCTCCCGTTTGATGAAGGATGGCATCGGCAAAGGCCGCACGCGTGACGATCATCCGCGCTGGGGCGCGCAGTTGTATGCAGCCTATGCTCACATGCAGGATGTACGTGCGCTGGCGTCCGTGATCGGTGAGGAAGAGTTGGGCGACGTGGATCAGAGGTACCTGCAGTTCGGTCGTGCCTTCGAACGGGAGTTTGTCAACCAGGCTCTCACCGAGAATCGCACGATCGAGCAAACATTGGACATCGGCTGGCGCCTGCTCTCGATGCTGCCGAGGGAAGAGCTGACCCGCGTTACCCTCGACGAGATCAAGAAATACCATAAAGGCGAAGATGGCAGTTCTTAACGTCGCTCCGACCCGCTCGAACCTGATCCGCATCAAGAAGGAATTGCAGTTCGCGCGCGAGGGCTACGAGATCCTCGACCGCAAGCGCGAGGTGCTGACGACAGAACTAGTCCGTGTGGCGCATGAAGCGGATGTGCTGCAAAAGGAAGTCTGGAAGATTTTGGAAACGGCCTACCGCGCCCTGGAGAAGGCCCAGTTGACCCTGGGCAGTGACAATGTCGAATGGGCAGCGCTGGCCGCGAATAAGACCGTAGATGTTCACCTCAAGTTGCGCGGGATTATGGGTGTTGCCATCCCGGTGATTGAGGCGCGCGGCGAACCGGAAAAGATGCTGTACAGCTTAAGCGGAACAAATGCCGCATTGGATGAAGCGAGCGCAGCCTTCCGTGAGGTGCTGATCAAGACGCCGCAGTTATCCATGCTGGTGACCACCGTGTGGCGTCTGGCTGGTGAGCTGCGCAAGACCCAGCGGCGGGTCAATGCCTTGCAGCATATTTTCATCCCGGCGTACGAAGAGACGGTTACGTTTATAATCAGTTCACTCGAGGAGCGAGAGCGCGAAGAGACGTTCCGTTTGAAGTGGCTGAAGACAAAGATGGCGAAAGCGGCGGGCTAATCAACAAGGAGTTCATATGCAAATTGGCGTATTGGGTTCGGGAGTGACTGGGCAGACCATTGCCTCCAAATTGTTGGAACTTGGACATGAAGTGATGATGGGGTCGCGCGATGAAGCCAATCCCGCGGCCGTTGCCTGGGCAAAGGAAGGGGGTCAACACGCCCTCTATGGGACTTTCATGAATGCGGCCGTATTCGGGGAGATCGTTTTTAATTGCACATTGGGTTCCGCCTCCATGGAGGCACTCCAGCAGGCGGGCGCGGAGAATCTCAAAGGTAAGATTTTGATCGATACATCCAATCCGCTCGACCGTTCCACGGACATGTGGACGCTGACGATCTGTAACGACGATTCTTTGGGAGAGCAGATCCAGAGGACATTCCCTGAGACGAAAGTGGTCAAGACGCTCAACACGGTCAATGCAAATGTGATGGTGGACCCCGCCAAACTGCTCGAGCGGACGCATGTCTTCGTGGGTGGCGATGACATCGAAGCCAAGGCAACGGTTGTCAAAATCCTGCGCGACTGGTTCGGCTGGCGGGAGATCATCGATCTGGGCGGCATTGAAACGTCGCGCGGCGTGGAAATGTATGTGCTGCTCTGGCACAATTTGAGAAATGCGATTTCTTCCCAAAGGTTCAATATCAAGATTGTGACTTCGGGATAGTAAGATAACCAATCAAAATATTGTGTCACTCCCCCGAAAGAGCGCCGGGGCGGTGTGAGAGAGCGCTCGCTGCGACCGACACCTGCCCCGAACCGTGATTTGCTTAGCAAATCATGCGGGGAGAGTCTCCGCCGCGAAGCGCCGAGACCCTTCGCTTCGCTGATGACATTTAAGGTATTTTATAGGCACAATAACATGACTCACCCCGAAATTAATTTCAGGGTGAGTCTCTTTTTTAAGAAAAAAAGGGATGTGGGTGGCGTGGGTTCTCGCCACGAATTTACGCGAATCCCCGGCACCGACCAACCGGGGCGGTGTCCCTTCGGGAGAATGACGTAGATACTTTCTGTAATCAAACAATAGTCGTAAGTTACCTGCTTTTCCTGTTATTTTCGCGGCGGATCTCGCGTGGTTCCACCATGCCCCAGCGTGAAGCTCCCAGATAAAGAATTTCCAGGATCAGGTCTTCGTAACGGATGCCCTCCGCTTTGCTTTGCAGGCAGAGATCGCTGTAATCGGGAGTGAGACCGGGGAGTGTATTAATCTCGATCACACGCGGATTGCCATCTTTGTCGAGGCGGATATCCGTGCGCGACACATCCAGGGCATTCAGAAGGACATGGGCGCGTAAGGCGAGATGTTTTAACTTCTTTTCCAGCTCAGGCTCAACTTCGGCCGGACAGAAGTATCCGGGTGCTCCTTCCTCGCCTACATCCTTTGATTTCGCCTCCTGGCTGTACACCATGGGTGTCACTGAGCGGGCCATATCCAGCTCGAGGACGGGGAAGCGATGGAAGCCATCCTTTTCGTACCAGTCGGGGTGGCGCGAGTACAGTTTTGCATCTACGCGTCCAAGCAGTCCCACTGTAAATTCACGCCCCGGAAGAAAAGTTTCCACGAGCGCGGGTTGCTGATACGTATTGACGATGTATTGCGCACGTTCGCGCAGTTCCTTTTCGTTGTGGACAATCGCATTCATGTCTACGCCCATGCCTGTCCCTTCGCGGGCAGGTTTGACAAAGAGTGGGAATTCCAGATCCGTCCGTAAAGGTTCATCTCCAAAGGTAAACTCCTGGAAGGGAGCCACCGGCAGGCGCCGGTCACGCCAGATCCGTTTGGTCAGGGTTTTGTCGAGGGAAATGGCATTGGTCAGCACGCGCGAGCCGGTGTAGGGAATCTGCAGCATTTCCAGCAGGGCAGGGACCTGTGCCTCGCGCGCGTCACCGCCAAGGCCTTCGGCAATGTTGAAACAGATATCAGGTCTTTCGTCTCGAAGCGCGTAGGGAAGGTCTGTGTCAGCCTGGATAAATGTTGTTTGATGTCCATCCGTCTCAATGGCAGCTCGGATCGAGTCTATTGTCTGGATGTGGTCAAAGTCGGCAAAAGCGTCCGGGGGAACTCCATCGGGTTTGGGCATCGACTCGTCCTTGATGTTTGCAAGGACGGCGACTTTCCAGTATCTTTTTAAGCGATGACTGGGAGGCTTATCTTCTGAGCGAGAAAGCATTTTTCTCCTTGACTCGTAAAAATTCGTGGCTAGTATAGTCCAAGCTGTGTCGTTGACAAGGTTATGGGTCTTAAAATATTGATTGAAAAGCCTCTCCACGAACATCTGCGTGTTGTGCCAACCTTGCGACCCCGTTTGGTGAAGCGAACGGGGTCGCAAGGCTAATAACTAGACAATGAAGGTTCTTTCAGGTATCATTAGTCCGATTGTGCGGCTCCTCACGAAGGGAGTCCGAATGGAAAATAACATGATGCCCGGATAATTGCCTTATCCGGGTTCTTGTACGTATTACGAAATTTCGCTGGAGGAATGGATGACGGACTTGATCAAGCAAATCACAGAGGATTTGCAGAAGCAAATCGAGGGATTCGAGCCTGAACTCAATGTAAGTGATATTGGAACAGTGACGGAGGCGGGGGATGGCATTGCTCGTGTGCACGGGCTTGCAAATGTAAAAGCGCAGGAACTTGTCCAGTTTGCGAATGGGGTGATGGGAACCGCTTTCAACCTTGAAAAAGACAGCGTCGGTGTGATCATCATGGGCGATTACGGGGGCATCATTGAGGGCATGTCGGTACGCGGAACGGGACGGATCGCTTCTGTGCCTGTTGGCGATGCAATGATCGGGCGTGTGGTGAATGCTTTAGGCGAGCCGATCGATGGGAAAGGTCCGATTGCTTCGACAGGATTTCGACCCATCGAGCGCATTGCACCCGGTGTAGTACAGCGCCAGGATGTGGACACTCCTGTGCAGACCGGTATCAAATCCATTGATGCCATGATCCCGGTTGGACGCGGCCAGCGCGAGTTGATCATTGGTGACCGCCAGACCGGGAAAACCGCCATTGCCATCGATACGATCATCAATCAAAAGGGCAAGGATCTCATTTGTATCTATGTCGCGATCGGTCAGAAAAAGGCCGCCATCGCGCGTACAGTGGGTATTCTTGAGCGCAATGGTGCAATGGATCACACGATTGTCGTTGTGGCTGCCGCGGATGAATCGGCGGCGTTGCAGTATATCGTGCCTTACTCCGGTTGTGCCATTGGCGAAGAGTTCCTGGAAACGGGCCGCGACGCACTCATCATCTACGATGATCTTTCCAAACATGCCTGGGCGTATCGCCAGGTCTCTTTGCTCCTGCGTCGCCCGCCCGGACGGGAAGCCTATCCCGGCGATGTGTTCTATCTGCACTCACGCCTGCTCGAGCGTGCAGTGCGCCTTGCCAATAAATATGTAATCGTGAAGAAAGATTTCAGTGAAGCACTGGCTTCTGAAAAAGATGCTGTTGACGGAAAAGTCTATGGCGGTCCAATTGCCAGGGATGAAGCTGCAGAAGCTCTCAAGGAAATGAGCAGCCCCGATGATCACAAGATTGTCAAAGTGAAAGGCACGGGTGGTTCCCTCACTGCCTTGCCCATCATCGAAACCTTGCTTGGCGATGTTTCCGCTTACATTCCTACGAACGTGATCTCTATTACCGATGGCCAGATCTACCTTGAGTCCAATTTGTTCAATGCCGGCATTCGTCCGGCCGTGAACGTAGGTATCTCGGTCTCGCGAGTGGGCGGCGATGCGCAGACCAAAGCGATGAAACAGGTGGCGGGTCGTTTGCGCCTCGACATGGCTTCTTACCGTGAGCTGGCGGCATTTGCGTTGATGGCTTCCGATCTCGATAAAGCGACACAGCAGCAGCTCGGTCGCGGTCAACGCATGCAGGAGATCCTGAAGCAGCCGCAATACTCCCCGATGTCCCTTTCGGATCAGGTGATCGTGTTGTTTGCAGGCACCAACGGCTATGCCGATCAGGTTCCTGTGGGGAGTATGGCACAGTGGCAGACAGATTTGCTCAAATTCATGGAAGCCTCTTATCCTGAAGTCGGCCGGGATATTGTCGAGAAGAAAATGATCACTGACAGCAACCGCGCAAATATGACAAAAGCTCTGGATGCTTTCCGGCACTCCTGGCAGGCGGCGTAAACAATGGCATCCGCACGTGAGATGCGGCTTCGCATCAAAAGTGTCAAGAATATCTCCCAGGTGACGCGTGCCCTGGAGGCGGTCAGCGCGGCAAAAGTGCGCAAGGCCATCCAGGCCTTAGCAGCGACCCGTTCGTACGCGACGAAAGCGTGGCAGGTGTTGACTCACATTACGAATCAACCCGGGACGGTGAACCTGCATCCATTGTTGACGCCGCGGACAGATCCCAAAAATGCCATCGTGATCGTGATGACTGCGGACCGCGGTCTGGCGGGCGCGTACAACACGAACGTCATTCGCTATGTGCTGCAGCGCTTTGATAAATATCATCTCCCTGTCAGGTACATCACGGTGGGACGCAAAGGACGCGACCTGCTCCTGCGCATGCGAAAACCCGTCCTGGCAGATTTTAGCAATCTGCCGTCTGCACCGAAGTTCAGCGCGCTCTCGTCCATTGGCAGGCTGGTCGTCGACGATTTCATCAAGGGCGAAGCGGATGAAGTCTTTCTGGTCTACACCGATTTCGTAAGCATGGCTCGCCAGGTGACCAACGTGAAAAAACTTCTTCCACTCGAGATCGGGAGCGGCGAAGGCCGTGTCAAGGATTTCGGTGAACATCATACCGGTCCTGCCGCGGCCTATGAATTCGAGCCTGACCAAAATGAAATCTTGGATGAGATGATCCCGCGCTTTACAGCCCTCCAGGTCTATCAGGCGGTGCTGGAATCACAGGCCAGTGAACATGCCGCGCGCATGATCGCCATGCGCAACGCAACGGATAACGCCAAGGAATTGGTCCGTGCATTACAGCTGGCTTATAACAAGGTTCGCCAGCAGGCGATCACAAACGATATTTTAGATATTGTGGGCGGCGCAGAAGCGCAAGCCGCTAGATAATTGGAGGAAAATCATGGCAAATGCAACGGGCCGTGTCGTACAGATTTTAGGTGGTGTGGTGGATGTGGAATTTCCCGAGGGCGATATCCCGGATCTTTTCGAAGCGATCGAGGTCGAACGTCCCGGAAAAGAGCCGCTTGTTCTGGAAGTGCAAAATCATATTGGTCATAACTGGGTCCGTACGGTCGCGATGGATGCGACGGATGGTCTGCAGCGCGGCCTGCCTGCCGAGGCAACCGGCGCGCCGATTATGGTCCCGGTGGGTGAATCCACACTCGGACGTATCTTCAATGTGCTTGGAAATCCGGTGGATGGGAAAGGTAAGGTTGAAGCCGCTACCCGCTATCCGATCCACCGCGCTGCGCCTACGTTTTCTGAACAGTCAACCCGCGTAGACGTGTTCGAAACAGGCATCAAAGTCGTTGACCTGATCGCACCATTTACCAAAGGCGGCAAGACAGGCATCTTCGGCGGCGCGGGCACAGGCAAGACCGTCATCATCATGGAATTGATCCGCTCCGTCGCGACGGAACATGAGGGCAACTCCGTGTTCGCGGGTGTCGGCGAACGAACCCGCGAAGGCACGCAGCTTTATCGTGAAATGCTCGAATCAGGCGTGATGAAAGATACCGTCATGGTCTATGGTCAGATGAATGAGCCGTCGGGCGTGCGTTTGCGCGTGGCGCTCACTGCCCTTTCCATGGCGGAATACTTCCGTGACCAGGGCCGCGACGTGTTGCTCTTTATCGATAATATCTTCCGCTTCTCGATGTCCGGCTCGGAAGTGTCCGCGCTGCTTGGACGTATGCCTTCCGCAGTGGGATACCAGCCAACACTTGCGACCGAAATGGGCGAGTTGCAGGAACGCATTACCTCGACGCGCACCGGTTCGATCACGTCCATGCAGGCCGTCTACGTCCCTGCGGATGACTACTCCGATCCCGCGCCGGTAGCGACGTTCACCCACCTCGACGCGACCATCGCGCTCGAACGCTCCATCGTGGAAAAAGGTATCTACCCGGCGGTCGATCCGCTTGGCTCCACCTCTCGCATTCTGGATCCCAATATCGTGGGCGAGGAACACTATCAGACGGCGCGCGAAGTTCAGCGCGTGTTGCAGCGTTACAAAGACTTGCAGGATATCATCGCCATTCTTGGCATCGATGAGTTGAGCGAGGATGATAAACTGGTGGTAGCCCGCGCCCGCAAGATCGAGCGCTTCTTCTCCCAGCCGTTCTTCGTGGCGGAACGCTTTACCGGTATCGAAGGACGCTATGTCCCGCTAAAAGAGACTGTCCGTGGCTTCCGCGAGATCCTCGATGGAAAATGTGATGATTTGCCCGAGCAGGCATTCATGATGGCGGGTACAATTGAGGATGTTCGCGAAAAAGCGGATAAAATAGCAAAGGGTGCGTAAGGAACGTGTCAGGTGTTCCAGTGTCAGGGATCAGGTTCAACCTGACACCTGACACCGGAGAACCTTTTATGACCATTCGTTGTGAAATCGTTTCCCAGGATCGCACTGTTTTCCAGGGCGATGTGGACATTGTTATTTTGCCGGGTGCGGCCGGTGAAATGGGAATTTTGCCTCATCATGCTCCAGTGCTTACCATCCTTAAATATGGAGTCATCAAAATTCGTCGGGCTGGTAAGGAGGAGTTGTTTACCGTGGCAGGCGGCATGGCCGAAGTCCAACCCGATACCGTGACAATACTGGCCGATGCCGCGGAGAATGTGAAGGATATTGATATTACCCGCGCTCAGGCTGCCAAAAAGCGCGCGGAAGATGCACTTGCCCAGCTCAAGCCCGAAGACCACGATGCCTACCTCAGAATGGAAGCCGCATTGCGGCGTTCCAACCTGAGGCTGGATGTGGTGCGACGTTATCAACAGGTGAGGGGCGGGTTTAGTGATCACGACGCTTCCATGTAGTTGATTACTGTTCCATAAAGAGAAGTCACTTCTCAGAATTGTAGGCACCGTGGCAATGTTTTCGAAAGACCTGGGTATTGACCTGGGCACCATATTCACTCGTCTCGCTGACAGCACGCAAGTACTTTCAGAAGAGCCAACCATCGTAGCCATTGAAGTAATGGATCAAAAGATGGTGGCAGTGGGGCAGGAGGCGCGGGATATGTACGGACGCGTTCCTGAAAGTATTGAGGTTGCGCGTCCGCTCAAAAATGGGGTGATCGCCGACTACGAGATCACAGAGACTCTGCTCTCCTACCTGCTGCAACGAGTCAGCGGCTCCATGCGGATCTTTCGTCCGCGCGTGATGATTACTGTTCCCTATGGAGTGACCAGCGTGGAGCGGCGCGCGGTCTATGAGGCGGTGCTGGAAGCCGGCAGCCGTGAGGCATATCTGATCCAACAGCCGCTTGCTGCTGCTCTGGGTGTCGATCTGCCGATCAATTCGCCCTCGGGGAATATGGTCATTTGCCTGGGGGGCGGCTGTACGGAAGCGGCTGTGATGGCAATGTATGGGATCGTCTCGGCAGAAACGCTGCGGGCCGGTGGCATGGACCTCGATGAAGCCATCGTCAACTATGTTCGCAGAAAGTATGGGATTGTGATCGGCCAGGTGACCGCCGAACATCTCAAGATCCGGATCGGCGCGGCTGTGCCCCAGGACACGGAAAACAGCATGGAGGTGCAGGGACAGGACCAGGTCACAGGTCTCCCGCGCCCGGTCACGCTAACTACAGGGGAAATCGTCGAAGCCTTGCAGGACCCGCTCAAGAATATTGTGGAGACAGGGCGCCGCGTGCTGGAGAAGACCCCGCCCGAGCTGGTGGCGGACATTATCGATCGCGGTGTCGCTTTATGTGGCAGCGGTGCACTGCTGCGCGGCATCGACAAATTGCTCACCAAGTCCCTCGGAATTCCAGCCTACCTGGTGGACAATCCCTCCACCTGTGTTGTGGAAGGGGCTGTCAAAGCCATCCCAATGTACAACATTCTGCGGCGCAGTTTGCCGCAGGTCTAACCGAAAAGAAAAGGCGCCCTTGTAGGCGCCTTTTTCGTCGTTTTCGTTTATCTATTTGTTGCGCTGGTTATATGTCGCCACTGCCTTGGTAATTGCCTCGCGCAAGCGCAGATCTGGAATTTGCTCGATACTGGTATAGCGGTCGTCACCGACCCGGATCTCCAGTCCACCATCCGCACTCGTCCCAAAATCGACAACCAACGATCTCAAGTAAGGATCAGAACTCATCTGGGCTTTCAAAATGTCCTCGATCTGCTCTGCGAAGGGGGCGGCCACATTTTCTCCCTTATCGTAATTGTACAGGGTGATACCTTCTCCTTCTGCCTGAGTGGCAGACATCGTTTCCGCTGGCGGCGTTGTGCTCATCCATTTCGGTTTTTCACCCTCTGGCGGACGAGTGAGGTTCACTCGCCGGGAGTTGCGCAGTAACAGAACCCAGATCACCAACATAATAACGACGACTACAACGACAATTATGATAAGGCCAGGGTTGTCCATGATGATTCTCCTTGGAATAGAACCTGAGAGTTTGTTTGCTTCGAAGTTTACCAGTGGCTGCTTGCCAATTGAACTTTCTAATCCAGGTAATACGTCATCCGCTGCAGGTGCGTGGCAGGATCGATATACTGGATGTGTACATGCCCGGGCACATTCAGAATGGTTGGCGCGTAGTTCAGAATTGCCTTGACGCCAGCCTTGACCAGTTGATCGGCCATCTCCTGTGCAGAGGTTGCAGGGACCGTAAGCATGGCTATCTTGATTTTGTTCTGTTTTATCTTTTCAGCCATTACGGCTGTATCCAAAATCTCGTATTCTCCCGCTTTTTGCCCGACCTTTTGTGGATCATTGTCGAAGACCATATGGATATGGAAGCCGCGATTGGTAAAACCGTTGTAACGCGCGAGAGCATGTCCTATGTCACCCATACCAACGATCACCACTTCCCAGACCCGGTTCACCTTCAGGATGTCGCGTAACCGTTCGATCAAAAATGGAACAGAATACCCGGTACCCTGTTTCCCGAACTCGCCAAATTGCGAGATATCTTTGCGGATCTGTGCGGCGGAAATACCGATAATCTCCCCCAATTCCTGGGAGGATGTGGTGAGAATTCCGTTCTCAGATAGCTGTTGTAATGCACGTAAATAAACTGGCAGGCGGCTAATAATGATATCAGGAATTTTGTTAGTGTTCATGGGAATTTGCCCTCGTCCACTGTGAAAATTTGTATTAACTCTACCATAAAAGGAAATTTTGTACAAAGGGGCACAAGTAGGGGACAATACTTATGCCCTTAGTGACACTTACCGGATGGAACAAGTGCAGGTCTCAGGAAGGGTATTGTGGTTCTAGTCAGGGTCTCATTTTGATTGTAAGGGTGTAATTTATGAATTGAAGTCCGGTTGTAGTTGGCGTTGCCTGCAAATGTACTGCATAGTTGGCGCCAGCCTTCAAAATGATCTTTTTCATTTGATCGCCACAACGAATAGGTGTATTGACCGGTACTGAGTTTTCAGCCAAATCTATCCTGATCGCATCGCTCCCACGGCATTCAAGGCTTATAAAAACAAGTGAATTGTACGGCTTGAAAGCGATCCAATCCTCCGCATCTCCCTGAGGTGAAGAAACCTCTCCATTGTAAATGAACGTCTGGGTGCCTGTTGGCTCGAAAATGACGCTGACGATCGGAGCGACCTGCGAATCATTGTCTGTCCAGGCAGGGACAACGGTGAGTGTTGGGGTGGATGGGATAACGGTCGGCGTTCCCGTTCCAACGACCTGGCCGGCTTCCGTGACGATGGGCAGATTCTCTACTCCGCTCGCTCGTACGAACGCCGCGTTGACCCAGCCTCGGCCCTCCGGTCCTGTGGGGAAGTCGATCTGCAACCAGGCGCCATTTCGATCCTTGCCAGTGAGTTTGACCACATCTTGCGCGTTGAGCGTCCCCAACGAGTTGAAATCCGTCCCGGGCCCGCTGCGGACGTTGAGCTGCTGCTGAATGACAGCTACATTGCCGCTATCCGGGTCGGCTGTATCGCCTCCGATCACCGGAACCTCCAGCGTGCCCCCCGTTGTGACATATTGCGCGGTGACCCAGCCTTTTCCGTCAACGCCCTCGGCATAATTGATCTGCCACCAGTTTCCGCCCAGGTCCTTGCCGATGATCTCCAGGTTTGTGTTGGCAGGGATGATTCCCAGCACGTTGCTGGAGGTCGAAGGTTCCGCGCGCACATTGATCTGGGTGGAGGTCGTGCCTTCCACGGAAGCAACGGTCGGCTGAGGGGGAGGCGGGAGCGGCGTCTCGGATGGAGCCTGAGTGAGAATCACAGGCAATGTAGCCGTTAATGGAATTGGCGAGGGCGTCGCCACATTACGGATCTCAACTCCGCAGCCTGTGCTGAATAAGGTCAGCGCAATGAGAACTACACTGGATAAGCGAATGGACACAGCAGGATTATAGCGGGAACTTTCATTTCGCCGGGATGGAATAAACCTGGACGTTGGCATACTCAAAGACCAATTCCGCCGCGGGCACATCCAGTTCATCCTCCAGTTTGAAGAAGTTCACAACGCTTTCAGGGGTTTTGTATTTTGAGTTTTCCCGTACGAGCAGTATCGCATTCTGGATTTTCACCGGATGATCTCGTTTATAGAAGCGATCGAACGGAATTCCATGCAGGCTCAGGTAGTAAGCCGTTTCGATGTCGACCGGACTTGTTGCTACCAGCGTATCCTCCGGCTGTAGATGATCTGCCAGATAGTTTGCCGTATATTCTTCCGGTGAGTGGTTGCCCACCTCTGCTACAGTCTGTTGATGAACGACCAAAGCATTGATAAAAGCTCCAATGAATACCAGCAGAATTGCAAAAGAAAGGACTCTCTCGGAAAGTTCTGCCCGGATAACCTTGCTGCCGCGGACAAGCCAATCCGCCAGCCATATCAATCCGGCGGCTGCGAACAGTAAATAAAATACTTCCAGGTACAGCCATATCCTCGGCGTTGGTGTGACCCGCTGGAGAGCCAGCAGGATCACCAGGGCAAGAGCCAGGCAGACCTGCAGGGGCAGCTTTTGATTGGAAACTTTTCGATAAAAGAATAACGACAACAAAAAACCACCTGCAAACAGAGATTCAATCATTGGGTTGAGTCCGATCATCCATTTGTCCCAGACGTTGATCAGACGAGGACCCAGGTTCGCCAAAAATGATTGCCGATCGAGGGATTCTACAAACTCATTGCCAATGAGAGAAGACAATCCACTGCCGAAGATGATCACGGGCGAGTACAGGATCAGCGTGAGAAGCCCTGTCAGTATGCAAACACCCAGGAATATTGCCAGCCGGCGCAGTCTTTCACGCCAGGGGTCTTTATCCACCAGGTACGTCAGCACAACCCAGAGTGAAACGCCAGCCATAGGATAGAGGAAGATCGGGATGGTATAAAACCCAAGTGTAGCCGTCAGTCCATAAGCAATCAACGCAGGCTTGCTTTGCCGGGTCACAAGGGTCGCCGCGAAATTGGTCAATAACAACGCGAACAAAAACAGCATCGTATACCCGCGCCCGTTGACCGAATAATCGATTAGCACAGGTGTGACGGCCATGAGCGCGGCCGTGCCGAGCGCCTGCGGGCGGGAGAAGAAACGCCGGGCGGCGAGGTACATCATCGGCGCCGTCAACGTGCCGGCAAGAAAAGCCGGCAGCCTGAGCACCCAGGACTGCCCGCCGAATAGCCGGGAGGCAATCCCGACCAGGATGGTATGAAGGATATGATTGTTGGGAGCGCTGTAATCCGCAAGAATGTGCTTGAACGGCCGGGAAGCAAAATTCAGGAACGTATAGGCCTCATCGTAGGCGATGGGTCGATTGATCTCCAGTACTCTTAAGATAAGGCCAAGGAGTGTAATCGTCCCTAAAATCGGAAGGATATGGGAAGGTTCCTTCTCTTGAACAAAAAGATGTTCAAAGACTGCCCGTAGCGAAAAGGGTTGGCCCTGCATTTTTGAATGAGTGGATTGCGTCGTTGTTTCAGATCCACTATATGGGATATGGTTGTTCATGAAATGAATTTGTTCATGCTGGATCTATCTGGCATGCAGGTGAATTCCAACTATGCACCGTCCCGAAGGTTTTCTAAGCATCGTTGTTGAGCCTATTAAACCTTCGGGACGGTGATCTTTAGCAAGGCGCCCCTGCACAGACTCGAACTGTGCTCTCCGGCTCCGGAGGCCGACGCTCTGTCCACTGAGCTACAGGGGCGGGCGAGCCGATTTTATCACATTAAATTTACCGTCATTGCGAGTGAACCGTGAAACGGTGAGCGAAGCAATCGCCTGCCAGAGTCTGAGATTGCTTCGTCATGGCGTTCGCCACTCCTCGCAATGACGAAAACCTATGCCCTGGCGCGCGGGGCAAGTTGGGTCATTTCGGCGCGGAGTTTCTCGATGATGGCTGTGTTGCCGCTTTCGTCACCCAGCTTGGCAAGCTGCTCCTTCTTGTGGGCGAGCTCGCCACAGACCTGGTAGAAACGGGAAGTGGGGAGGAATGTCCCCGAAGTGAGAGCGGAGAGATGCGCATTGGCCTGGAAAAAGGAAGTGGCAGTGTTGTACTGCTGCTGGGACATCCTGCCGTTTACCACTTCATCGCGCAAATGCTTCTTGAGAATATTGCGCTCCGTGACGATCATCCAAATGATAAAGGCGAGCATGACCGCGTAACCCATGTAATCCACAACAGCGCCCGCGGCCAATCCCTCCAGACCCCCGATCAACCCGCCGAAGGTGTTATGGAAGGCATGGGTAGTGACGGCGATGGCATAGCCGGTGGGCACCGCGATGATCTTGACCAGCACATTGCGGGTCATGCGGGCGATGGCCAGCCCGATGCCTGTAAACGCGGTAAAGAACGGATGCATCATCCCAACCAAAGCCACGCGAATGAAAACCAGGACCCAGAAGCCTTCCCACCCGCTTTCAAGGTATCCATTGCGATAAATGTAGAGAACGTTCTCGATGGCGGCAAAGCCCATCGCTGTGACCGCGCCATAGACGATCCCATCCAGGACAGAATCGAACTCTTTGCGGAACATCAGAAAGACAGCGAGAATGGCAAGCCCTTTCAATCCTTCTTCGATGATCGGCGCAACAATGGAGGTCGTTCCGAATTCTGCCGCGCCCTCCGAGCCGGTCAGCGCGTAAATACCGATGCCAAAGGCAGTATTGAGTATGTAAGCTCCGCCTCCGGCAATGACCACACCCCACAGGAACGCCGCGCCGAGCAAAAGTTTTGGCTCTTTCTCGTAGCGATCCAGCCAGTTAATGAACGCCGCAAACAAAAACATCGGCATGAACCCAAAGAATAATGCCCCAAGAAAAGCCATATTTCCTCCAGTTATGATTAAAAAATTAAACGAGTTCTTTCAATGCGGGTTTCCTCGAACGCGATCCCCAGGACATCTAACACTTCCTCGGGACGTCCGGTCGCGCCTTCACGCGCAGTGAGCTGCATCAGGATTTTATCATTATGCAGAAGTTCCAGAGATTCAATTAATGGACGCAGGTCATAGGTTTTCCCACGCCGCTCGCGAGGGATGGATACCGATGCGATAACAGAATCGATCCTCCGCTTCAACCCCGACCCGTCCACTGGTTCCGTTAAAGTGACCTCGTATTCCGCCGCGGCGACCTGGGTCTGCAAGGCAGGCGCGCGTTCATCCACTTGTTCAACGCCCACCACCTGCAACCCCGATGGAAGGGTGGAATTTAAGCGTGTAGGCAAATCGTCCAATGGAATGTCACGCTCGAGTTTCATATCCATGATCTCACAACGCGACGAGAAACCAAGCGGCAGGGCAGCTGCCATATTCATTTTTGGCTGTGGGTGGAAACCTTGTGAGTAGGCAAGAGGCAACTCTGCCCGGCGTGCAGCGCGTTCCCAGAGCTTGTGCAGGTCGAGGTGACCCGTGTAGCGCAAAGCTCCCTGCTTGACAAACGTGATCCGAATGCGCATTCTGTAAAAGCTTCGTAATGACGACTTCAGTCGCTACTACATTTTCTTGAACTACTGATTACCGCCGATTATAAGCCGTGCTGGATCGTAACCAGCGTTTGATCTCCGCGCTGTGTTCGCGGTAGTGACGGTACGTATTGTTTGCGATACGGTCGAACAAATTATGCTGGTTCAGCACTTCTTCGGGCATTTTCTCAAGCGCTGCGATGATCGATGCAAATGCCTGAATCTCCTGTGCAACAACGTCCTCCAAAGAAACGTTTTTGTACTTCTCGGTGACCCATTCGTTGGGACCGTCATCGTCGAGCAGGGGCGAGCCGAAATCCGGGTAACCAAAATCATCAAGGAAAGCATCAAGTGCGTTTTGGGTTCTGGCAGGAGCATAGTGCTCACCATGCAAAATCTCATTCATACGGTCGGCAATGTACAGCTCGTAGGCAAGGATATGTGCAAGCATATCCTTGATGGACCACTTCCCTGAGACGCCCTTCAATGTCATACGACGTGTGAAGCCAACACGGTTTAAAAGCAGCTCAAATTTGTCGCGCTCGTGCATCAGACGCGCAAGAAAGATCTCTTTGTTTGTTTTGGGCATGGATTCCTTAATCTCCCACCACCGGCAATTGATCGTCGATCACCAATGGGCTGGGGACTTTCCTGGCCGGTGATTTTACATCCGGGCATTTCCACACGTCGCCCGGGTTTTCCCGGCGCATGTTGGCGAAAGTCGGCAGTATACCACAGGCAAAACAGTTCAAGCGGCAGTCCACGCGGATCTGGCCTTCGAGCGATTGCCTGAAATCCTGGAACAGGAAGTTCTTGCGAACAGCGGCGGTGATGTGCTCCCACGGGAAGACTTCATCCGTGCGGCGCTGGCGGTGTGTGTAAAAAAGCGGATCGAGACCGTGCTCTTCAAAGGCTTGCAGCCAGGCGTCATAGCGCTGTCCTTCACTCCAGGCGTCGAACTTCGAGCCATTCTTCCAGGCGCTGTAGACCACTTCCGCCATGTGGCGGTCGCCGCGCGACAGCCAGGCTTCGAGGAACGAATCGTCCGCCTTCGTCAGGCTGAGCTTGATGTTACGGTCCCGTCCCAGCTCACGGCGCAGCAGCGCCTGCTTGGCTTTGATCTGTTCGGGGGTGTCGCATGATACCCACTGAAAGGGTGTCTGTGACTTCGGCACGAACGTGCTCACGCCTGCATTCAATTTTGCCTTCATGCCGATCACCTTGCGTCCCTCTGCCAGCACCTTCCTGCACAGATCGGCGATCGCCTGCACATCTTCGAGTGTTTCGCTCGGATGTCCGATCATGAAGTACAACTTAACCGTCGTCCAACCGCGGCGATAGATCTCGCGCGTCGTGTTGAGGATCTCTTCATCAGGGATGAACTTGTTGATGATGCGGCGCATTCGTTCGGTGGCGGCTTCGGGCGCGAGGGTGAAACCACTGGAACGGCCGCTCTGCCGGATCTTCTCCATCAGATCGATAGAAACCGACTCGATGCGCAGGGACGGCAGTCCAATGTTCAGGTTCTTGCCCTTAAACTTTTCGCTGACTCTATCCACCAATTCCAGGATGTTTGTGTAGTCAGAAGAGGACAGGGATAGTAACGCCAGATCTTCAAAGCCCGATGAGCGGATCGCATCTTCGGCCGCCTGCAGGACTTCCTCCACGCTGCGTTCGCGGACCGGACGCGTGATCATCCCCGCGTGGCAGAAGCGACAGCCGCGCGTGCAGCCCCGCATAATCTCTACAGAAACCCTGTTGTGAACAACGTCAATGTTGGGGACGATGAATTTGGTCGGTGGGGGAGGCAGGACCGGCACAATCCGCTTCGTAACGATCTTGGGGACATCGGGCAATGTCGGCTCGATGTGTGAGACCGTGTCATCTTCCAGGTATTGAGCTTCGTAAAAGCGCGGGACGTAAACGCCCGGAAATTTTGTGAGCCTGTGGAGGAGTTCTTTGCGGGCTTCGTTAGAAGAAAGATGAAAGAGTTCACTTCTTTCTTCTTTCCTCGTTTCCCTAAACTCATGAATGGCATCGATAATCTCATGAATCACTTCTTCCCCCTCCCCAATCACGAACGCATCAATAAAGGCGTGCATCGGCTCAGGGTTCATCGTCGAGTGTCCACCCGCGATGATCAGGGGATGAGTCTCGTCGCGGTCTGCGGAGCGCACGGGAATGCCGGCTAGATCCAGCACATTGAGTGTGTTGGTGTAGAGAGTCTCGTAGGGGAGGGAAAAGCCGATGAGGTCGAAGCAGGCCAGGGGGCGTTTCGATTCGAGCGTATAAAGCGGGATCTCATGCTCGCGCATCAGGGCTTCCATGTCCAGCCAGGGCGCGTAGGCGCGTTCAGCCAGCGCGTCCTCGCGTTGATTGACCTGGTCGTAGAGGATCTTCAATCCGACATTCGAAACGCCGATATCATAGATGTCGGGAAATACCAGGGCAATTCTGGTTTTGACCCTGTTCCAATCCTTCACAATACTGTTAAGTTCTCCGCCCACGTAGCGCCCGGGTTTTTGTACTTTTAAGAGGATGCGGTCCAGTTTGGACTCGATCTGCTCAGGGGTAAGTCTGAGAGGAGTAAGCATAGGAAAAAATTATAACCGAGATTGTCAGATTGCAGAGCGGCTTGCATGTTCTGAATCCGAAACCAAGTTAAAATGATTCCATAAAAATTAATAATAAATGAGAGAAATCGTGTTCACAAAGGAAACTGATTGGTATATACTTCCTCCTTGCAGAGTTGCAAGGATGGCAGGGGATGACACAATCTGCAATGCTGACTAAAATGAATGAAATTGCTACTTTTCAAAGGAGAAAAAGATGAAAAGGATTCTTATCATTTTCCTTGCTCTGATCCTGGCTGCATGTGGGGTCGCTCCGGCGGAGCCGACAGAACCGCCGGCCGCTGCACTGCCTGAAGCGTCTCAAACGCCTGTTGTCGTCGTGATTACTGCTACGAATGCTCCAGCCGATGAACCCACTGCCGAGCCGCTTCCCACCTATACGCCGCTCCCCACCTATACCGTGCCTCCTCCACCGACCGAAGCGCCAGCACAGCAGCCTGCTGCTACAGAAGCTGTTGCCGCCGCTCCCACGCAGGCACCTGCGGACAGCGGTATCATCAATCTTGACGATACGCTTGGAAAAGGTGTGTTTACAAGCATGACTGTGACTGATGATCAGGTCACTCTGCGTTGTACGCCGAGAGAAATTACGTTTACGATCACTGCCAGCATTGCAGACACCCGAGATGCATTGTTCTACTATCGCGTAGTGGATTTTAAACGTTTGTACCCAGGTGAGTGGACCAATGCAGGTAAAATGGACAAGCTGGGCAGCGGAGTTTATCAGATCGTCTTCAGCGGTGAAGATGTCCATCCTAATCTTCGTCTCGACGAGGGCTGGCTCGATTTTCAGTTTGTCGCTTTGAATAAAGGTGGCTCTGCCATTGACAGAACGCAAAAATTTGAGAATGTTGTAAAATATTATATTGATTGTCCCGAGCAGTAACCATACTGTTTGCAGCATAAAAGATCGAGAGCGACCTCCGCTCTCGATCTTTTCATATGTTTCTGTTGCATTGATTACCGCGCCGTTTCGATTTGAACCTCTCAGTGAGTCCTTTTCAAGCCGCCTGATTGCTCCTGTATAACCTGCGTCCTATGCCTTTCTATGCAAATAAGGGTTCAAATTGTTTGCCTGACTGTATCATCCACTCCATTTCATCCCTGCTCAGGCTGGAGAAGTTTTCGCAGGACTGGATGACCAGCGGCAGGACGCGCGTGTCGCCTGCCGTGCAAAGCCCGGTCACATCGTGCGAGAGTACGAAATTCACCGCACGCTGGATCTCGTCGCTTTTGTCGAACGGTTCATACCAGGTCGTGGCGGTGTGATGCCTTTCGCCCCACGGCCCCTTTGTGACACTTTTGATGATCAGCACGCCCACATCTTTGGCTTTGCATACCGCGATCAGCTCTTCGGCATGTTTTCTGAATTCAGGATTCGCCATCTGGACGAAATTCAGCGGAAACATAACGGTATCGAAATCAAAGCGCCGCAGCGCTTCGAGATAGATCTTCGGAGCCTCCGCCCCGTGGCCGGTGATGCCGATAAATTTGGTCAATCCTGCCCGGCGCGCTTCCACAAACGCCTCCAGCGCGCCGCCCTTCATCGTGATCGCGTCCAGTTCATCCATTGTGGTGACTGCATGGCACTGGTACAGGTCGAACGTCTCCGTTTGCAGGCGTTTGAGAGATTCCTGCATCTCCTTCCAGGCACCTTCTTTTGTACGTTCCATGGTTTTGCAGCCAAGGAAGAAGCGCCCGCGTTCACGCGGCATCCAGGGACCAATCCGGATCTCGGCTTGCCCATAGGAAGGAGCGACGTCGATGTGATTGATGCCTGCCGCGATGACCGATTCCATCACTTGATTGGCGTCTTCCTGTGAGATCTCCCAGAATGCCGCTGCCCCAAAAACCGCGACTGTGCTCATGTGACCTGTGCGTCCAAACTGACGAGTTTCCATCTCTGCCTCCTTTGGCTAGTCGTCTTCCTCTTTTGGTTTCCCGTACACTCTGTTCGCTGCCCTTTCGATCTCCTCCCTGGAGTGCCGTTCGCAGGCGACGAGCGGACGCCCAAATCCCTGTACTTCTTTTCCACCCGGGGTCATCACCTTGCTGCCAATGTATTTCCCCTCAGCATCATGGACCGCATAAAGCTGATAAAGCTTTCCGCACACAATGCAGCCATGCGTCTCACCTTTTGCCTTTACATCTGACATCTTCAACTCCCGTATCACTAAAATCTTCTGTTACACCATTTACGAGGAGACTGCTTCGCCCCTGTGGGGCTCGCAGTGACACCTTACTCTCCAATGATCTTTATCAGCACACGTTTCCTTCTGCGGCCGTCGAATTCCCCATAAAAGATCTGCTCCCACGGACCGAAATCCAGTTGACCATTGGTGACGGCAACGACTACCTCGCGCCCCATAACCTGACGTTTCATGTGCGCGTCGGCATTGTCTTCGCCAGTGTCATTGTGGCGGTATTGGCTGACCGGTTCATGCGGTGCAAGTTTCTCCAGCCATTTTTCATAATCCTGCTGCAAGCCTGATTCATCGTCATTGATGAAGACCGAGGCTGTTATATGCATTGCACAAACTAAAATAAAGCCTTCCTGGATGCCGCTTTCCTGTAAGGCGGTTTCTACGTCGGAAGTGATATTCTTAAAACCGCGGCGGCTGGGAATATTGAACCAAAGTTCTTTGCGATAGGATTTCATGGTTTCTTTTCCAAAACTCTTGTAACTTTGATGATTTTACCTGCATCTCTTATGCAAATTGAGCTCTTTTATCAATCCTTAATTCAGCCACGCAAATACAGTTCTTTCCTTCACAAGGAAACTCCAACAATGCAGTCTTGCCAATAATACCAACAATTATACAAAATAGCAGCCGCGCCGGTTAGTCCAACCATCGGTAAAAAACCGCAAAAACGGCTGCCCAAAAGAATCCCCAGGTGTCGAGTCGGTTAGACAACGCTAACCGGTCAGTTCCCTAGTGGATGTGTGCCAAATCGCTAACCTGGGTACTTAATTTGGAAATGAATATGATCTCGAATTTATGAAAGAATCTCAGTTCTGGAACTGAGTAGAAGTGTTATGACATCCCAAATCCTTTATTTCCGTAGGCACCTTGAAGAACCTGGAAATAGATCCTGCTAATTCTTCTGCAGCTTGCTGAGGAATGCATTGAGGAGTCTTACCAATTCCTTCGACGGTGATCAAAAAAGTCTTAGTATTCAAAGTCACTTTGTTCTTGTCGCACTTTCTCCAATTCCATCTCCGTCCCAACACATCGGTATCATCAGCATAAATTACTTCTCCAACATCAGGGTGCTCAATCTCTCTGGAGCCCAGAGGAAGGAAGTTTTCTGTGCCCGAGGAAAATAACACCTGTACGTCTCCGGCCAACTGATCCACATCCATAACATCGATCGGCAGCACATATTTCAAGGCCATTGCATTGCAAAGATCTACCAATGTGTTTATTCTGGGAAGACTACCTCGTTTTATGACAGCATGCGATAGAGATTCAACTGCACAGTGATACTTGCTCGGTTTCGACCCAAAACTAGAGTAGGTATCGCGCCAGGATGCAATGTTTGGGTGTTCAGCAACACTCGAATTTGCAAAAGTGCTGCAGATCATTTCTTCTTGTGCACGGAGCAAGTCATCGATGGCTTGATTATAGGAAGAGACCTGGACACCGATTCCGTATATTAGATATAAGGTATAAGACGGATATTTCTCGACGATCTTGGGAGAGATTGAAACCTGCATAGTTACTCCTGTTTTGTTCGTCACTCGTCCTGAATAGTGTCCTGGTGGACGAGAATTTTCAATCAATATAGCATCTACAGCTCTCTTTTTATTACTGCATTACACAGATCTTCCATTACAACCGGAATCCCATCAATTCCCATGTATGGGCGATAGGTAATGAGAGTTTCATCGTAACTTGGATATCCAATTCTAATGAGTGAGGCACCAACATTATATGCTGATGCCCTTTCAAATGTACTTCCATAAACAATGCCTGGTTTTATTTCCTCAATGCTTTTGCGCACAGTAAAACCGTCGACCTGTGTCGTTACTTTACAATCACAAATGCCCATTTCTTCCAATGAGTGCATCAGGAAATTTTCTGTTTCGGTGTTTGACTCTGTAGCACAAATGTTTGAAATGTTCATTCCGATATCTTTGGACAGAAACTTTGCCAAGGTTATGGCGCGATATGGTTCACAAACAATTGTAGCACGTGCGTCTACAGTGTAGGTGGTAACGAGCCCCAAGTCAATATATTCAAACTGCTTTATAGCCTCATCAACAGCTCTTTTTGCCATGTTCTTTGAAGCAATTTCGATGTTAAGACAATGAGAGACTTCATCGATCCAATCACTGACACATTGCATTCCGATTGGCAAATATTTCGGCCGGATGAATGGCGTTTTAAACCTTTGATGTAGATAGTTAGCTATTTCAATTCCCCGTATATCAGAAAACACAATATTTAATTCTGCGCTCCCGATTTCCTTCATTTGTTCGATTGAATTATATCCTCCCAGTACAGCATTTACTTCAATCCCCATGAGTGACAAGGTATTGATTATCGATTTTATATCCTGTCTCCAACGATAATCATAGCCTGGTATGAAACCGATCAGGTTTACAACTTTCTTTTTTACCCGTACATCATCGTTGGCATATTTTTCCAGCAGTTTTAGCGTGACATCTCTGAAGCCGCTGGTCTGATCCCCGGCAAAGCCGGCACTGTCAACTACAATAATGTCAGATTGTAGTTGATCTTTTAATCCATTGGCAACGGCTTCCATATCATCTCCAACGAGTGATGGAGCGCAACTCCCTAAGACAACAATCAAATTGGGCTTATAGGCGTTGTAACATTCGAGGATTGAAGCCCTGAGCTTGTCTTCGCCGCCAAAAATTACGTTGTCTTGAGAAATATCCGATGTCAAGATAACCGGGTCGATACCATCATGCAAAAGCAAACATGCGCGAAGATAATACTGACAACCGCAGGGTGAATGTAGTAATGGTAAAGCGTTCCTTATTCCTGAAACTGTTGCATAAGCACCCAAAAGCTTACAGGGTTTCATGGGTTCAACAAAGTGTGTCATATTGTCATCCTTTGTGAGTTTACGGTATATATGGATGGGGTCCAGGATGATCAAGAAGTTGATGTACATCATCAACTTCTTTTCCAGGCTTGAGTGAACAACCTTTTACAAAATTTTGATCACAGAGGGACCTTTCATTGCCGAATTTTGAACCATATTTAATTGCTAATGGATTGTTTAGCCAATTGACCATACATTGTGATAAATATTTAACACCCTCGAAGCCTAACTGAGGTTGCCTGCCTATGGGCACATCTCCACCGGCTAATCCACGCTCAGTGGAAGACGATTTTTCCCTGAAATCCGCTAAGAATAAGTCGGGTTTTAGGCGTTTTATCATTTCCTTCTGTTCATGCATACTGACTCCTACAATGATCTCAAAATCATCTGTAAGTCGGTCGCATAATCTGTCCAGCATTGCTTCGCCTGCAAAGTTGAACCCATACAATCCAAGAGAAACCGGTTTCATCCCTAATTCCATTGCAAATTCAAGAAAAGCTATCGCTCGGGCATAATTCCCTGTAACTGCAACGGTCTTGCCTTGCAGGACAGACTTGGCCTTTTCTACATAGGGAGTTAATTCCTTCATTTCTTCATCGATCACCGATTTTGCCTGCTCCACTATACCTAGCTTCTCGGCTATTTCCATGGTCCACCGAATAGTTGCCTCAATGCCAATAGGAATAGTTTCTTGTGTATGATCAACACCATACGTTTCTTTCATCGCTTCACAAAAATTAATAGCCATCGAATCGCATTTCATAACATTGAGGCTTACGTTGGCGGCCTCCTCCAACTCTTCAACTGTGGCGCCTCCCGGGATCACAGTATGCAAATGGATATCCATTTTGCTCAAGGTTTTCATGAGAGACCGAATATCGTTCATACCCTTGCCCGCACGATAATCATTTTTGTCGCCAACAATATTTATGAGATTTTTTCTAACCTGTTTAGGGGGCTTAACAATGTGTTTCATCAATGCATCGTACGCATCCTTGTAGCCGGCGTAATGATTAAAATGGCCATATCCTTCAGAATGTATAGGTAGAATTCTGGCGCTTACTTCTGGCTGGACGTCTCTCGCAACGCCATCGATGTCGTCCCCGACAATGCCGGGTGGACATGTATTGAACACGGCTATAATTTTAGGATGATACTTTTCGTCAACTTCAAGGATTGCTTCTCGTAACTTGTCCTCGCCTCCAAAAATAATATCATTCTCCTTTAAGTCGGTACAGGTCATCAACAGATCTACCGGGAAACCATGCATGTTTGTTGCTAATCCGATGAAAAATCTGTTGTTACATGCGCAACCAATTGGACCATGAATCAAAGGAATCATATCTTTGATTTCACTGAGACACCTGTATGCTCCAAAGAGCTTACACAATCGCAGTGTATCAACGGCGGGGTTGCTCTCCTGTTGAATATTGGCTTTAAGATTTTGCCGCAATTCCTTTACGGTTCCCTTGAAATACCTCACCTCACTGGGCATGCTGGCACCTCCTTCATGGTTAACAAACGATTCTACATTCCAATACATTGGAAAGATCGTTTTCGAGCAGACCGACAGCATCCGCTCTACATTGATTGCAATGATGCATGATTTTTATATAACGCGAACAGGGCTCAACGATTGAACGCCGCTGTTCCAGAGTTGGAGCGGGAATCGATGAGAATTCTGTCCCATCCACTGGTATTAGCGGTATTACATTCAGAATAAAAGCGCCTAAAAGATGCACTTCCTGCGCTATTTCTACTATGTGATGATCGTTAATGCCCGGGATTAGAACGGCATTTACCTTTACGAGGATATTTGCTTCGGCAAGCTGAAGCAATCCTGCTTTTTGGCGATCCCAGAGGATCTCCGCTGCCTCGGCCCCTCTGTAAATCCTGTTATTTAATCGAATCCAGGAGTAAATTTGCATCCCCACACGAGGATCAACAGCATTGATCGTGACGGTTACGAACTCTACTCCCCAGTGTTTGATTTGTTCCATACACTCTGGCAGCATCAATCCATTGGTTGACATGCAGAGTTTGCTGTCTGGAAAATGAGTTCTGACCAATTCGAAGGTTTTGAACGTTTCCTGGGGAGTTGCCAGCGCGTCGCCGGGCCCTGCTATGCCGACGACAGTGATATTCGGAACTTTTTTCTTTGCAGATACTAATCTCTCCAATGCAAGCTCTGGAGATAGTATACTCATCGCAACACCTGGACGGCACTCATTGGAGCACCCCAGCCTTCGATTACAATATTTGCATTGGATGTTGCATTTAGGTGCTACTGGCAAATGGATC